>CAJAVE010000327.1 GCA_903945325.1 uncultured beta proteobacterium
CACCGCAGGCAACGCAGGCCAGACCTATCGGCTCTACCAGGCCGCGTTCAACCGCACACCGGACAAGGCAGGCCTGAGCGACTGGGTCAAGGGAATGGACACGGGACTGACGCTCACGCAGATGGCAACGGCATTCATCGGAAGCGGTGAGTTCAAGAGCAAGTATGGAGAAAGCCCGACCAATGCCCAGTTTGTGGACCTGCTGTACACCAATGCGCTGCACCGGGCGCGCGCTGTGGGTGACGACTACTGGACGAACCAGCTTGACAGCGGCGTGACCCGCGAGCAGGCGCTCATTGGCTTCTCGGAGTCTGCAGAGAATCAGGCTTCCCTTATCGGGGTGATTCAGAACGGGATTGAGTTGGTGGTGTAGGACTAGTGCTAAGCGCTCAACCCATCCACCGCCTGAAACAGGGCCTGGCGGGCCTGCACGATGACCTGCGCCCGCCAAGCGTCGGTGTCAACATAAAACGCATCCATCACCTGCTGTTGAATCGCAGCCCGCAACGTTTGTGGCGCTTCTGGATGCAGGTTCAGCCAGTGGTCAGCGCGCAGGGCGGCAATCATGTCCAGAATCGGCAAGGTTCCGTATTCCATCGCAATGCCAGTGTATTCGGCCTGCGGACACTCGTCGTAGATCGCGCTCCACATCAAACCGGTCAGCAGTGCCGAGTTGGAAGATCCGTCATAGAACGAGGTGATGGGCGTGGCCCCATTGCCCCCCCACCAGGCGCGGGCGCGCGCCAGCGCCGCTGACTCGTTCCGGCAGGCAAATATCCGTTCACCGACGCCGCTCGGTCCTAATCCGGTGTGCAGGTCCATCCAGGCAATACGCTTGGCCCGGGCCCCATAGGTATGGAGTACTTGGCGCAGCGTGCGGTTGCTCCAGGTGGGCTCAGTACCGCCAAAAAACATGCCATCGGCAAACGCATACTGCCCTTGCGACACGGCCGCCTGAAAGCGCCCTACCCCGTGTGCCCCGATATACGCCGCAATGGCAGCCTGGTTGTCCGGCATGGGCGGCCACTCCTTTGGCAACAGCAGCGGGTGCAGCTCCGCGTACGCAGTGTTCTCTGGCAACGGTTGCGCAAAGTCCTGAAAGTTGCGGTTGAGGTCAACGTTTTCGTGGGTCGTGCGCCGCAGCCAGGAGAAGCCGTGGGGATTGAGCGCATGGATGTAGAGCACTGCCACACCCGCATCACGGGACTTGGCCAACCACTCGGCGTCCCGAGCGGCAAACACCTGCACGCCCGAGCCGCAATAGCCCTCCACACCATGGCAGGCGCTGCTGAGGATTAGCAGGTTCTGCGCATCGGGTGATCCATCCAGCGCAACATCCATGGCCAGGGTCTCGCCATCACGGCCCTTGAGTGGGTGCTCAAAACTGCGCAAGGCCATACCCGCAGCAGAGGCTGCCTCCAGAAACTGGATGCGCGCCCGGGCATAGCGGGTGGAAAAAGCGGTGTTGACGTCCATCATTCAATTCTTCCTTCTTCAACCGCGTGGCACGCCACGCGCGCCGATTCGTGTTCAACCATCTGGGGGCGCTCGGCCGCACACCGCGCATTGGCGTGCGGGCAGCGCGGATGAAAGGCACAACCGGTGGGGGGTTGCAGCGGGTTGGGCACCTCGCCCGACACCGCTGTGCGGGCGCGACCGGTGTCGCGCATCTTGGGAATGGCGTCGAGCAGCATGCGCGTGTAGGGGTGGCGTGGCCGGTCAAACAGCGTGTGCTTGTCGGCCAGCTCCACCAGGCGCCCCAAGTACATCACACCCACCTGGTCACTGACATGGCGCACCACGGCCAGATTGTGAGAGATAAACAGGTAGGTCAAACCACGCTCACGCTGCAGGTCTTTCATGATGTTGAGCACCTGCGCCTGCACACTCACATCCAGAGCCGATGTGGGTTCATCGCAGACCAGAAATTCGGGCTCGGTGCCCAGTGCACGCGCAATCGAGATCCGCTGGCGTTGGCCCCCGGAGAATTGGTGCGGGTACTTGGCCATGTCCAGCGCATTGAGGCCGACCGAGCGCAGCAGTTCCGCGACGCGGGCCTTGCGCGCAGTGGGGTCGGAAATCATTCCGTGCTCCTGCAGCGGCTCGCCCACAATGTCTTCCACCGTCCAGCGCGGGTTCAGGCTGGCATAGGGATCCTGAAAAATCATCTGGATGTGGCGGCGCAGATGGTGCCCTCGCGGCGACTTCAACTCCGTATGAACGTCTTTCCCATCAAATTGGAAGTGGCCCCGTGTCGGCTGGTACAAGCCCACCAACAGGCGGGCAACGGTGCTTTTGCCACAGCCCGACTCGCCCACCAAGGCCAGGGTCTTGCCTTTCTCAATATTGAAGCTGACGCCATCCACAGCGTGCAGCAATAGACGCGGCTTACCTTCCAGTACACGGTTCAACCAGGGTGGCGAGACATCAAACGTCATCGCCAGATCGTGTGCCTGAATCAGCGGCTGGTTGCTTCCAGACGCTGTGCTCATGCAACGGCCTCCTGGCTGGCATCGTGCAACCAGCAGGCGGCCCGTGTCGTGCTGACAGGCATCAATTCGGGTCGGGCCTGACGGCATCGATCAAACGCCCGGGCGCAGCGCGGATTGAAGGCACAGCCGGTGGGAATGCCATCCAGCCGGGGCATGGAGCCATCGATCTGGTGAAGCCGGTCACGGTCTACCTCAATATCGGGAATCGCCGCCATCAGGCCCTCGGTGTAGGGGTGCGACGGCCGGTTGATGACGTCGTGCACCGGGCCAATCTCGGCAATCCGCCCGGCGTACATCACGGCCACGCGGTCGCAGGTTTCTGCAATCACTCCCATGTCGTGGGTGATCAGCATCACCGCCGCGTTGTGCTTTTTACACACGCTTTTCAGCAGGGTAATGATTTGGGCCTGAATGGATACGTCGAGCGCCGTGGTGGGTTCATCGGCAACGATCAGCTTGGGCTCGGCTGCCAAAGCCAGGGCAATCACCACCCGCTGGCGCATGCCACCCGAGAACTGGTGCGGGTAATGCCCCATGCGCTGTTCAGCTGCGGCAATGCCGGTTTCCTGCAACAGGGAAATGGCACGCAGACGTGCTTCCTCAGCACCCAGAGGCAAATGGGTCTGTATCGTTTCGATCAACTGTTTCCCCACGGTATAGAGCGGATTGAGCGAGGTCAGCGGATCCTGAAAGATGGCACCAATACGTCGCCCCCGAATATGGCGCATCTGCTCGTGGTTGAGGTTGTCAATACGCGTGCCTTCCAGCAAAATCTGCCCCCCCGCAACGCGTCCGGGTGGCTCCAGCAGGCCGATGATGGCCGCACTGGTGAGTGACTTGCCGGCACCGGATTCGCCCACAATGCCCAGAATTTCACCGGGCGCGATGTCGAACGAAATATCGTCCAGCGCCCGCAACGTTCCATGGCGCCCCGGGAACTCAACGATCAGATTTTTGACTTGCAGAAGTGACATGCTTTAGCGCAATCTCGGGTTGAGCGCATCACGCAGCCAGTCACCCAGCAGGTTGACACTCAACGCAATCAAAACCAGCATGGTTCCCGGAAAAACCGTTATCCACCAATTGCCAGAAAACAGGAACTTGTTGCCCACCTGAATCAGGGTGCCCAGCGAAGGCGAATTGGGCGGTGCGCCAACGCCCAAAAATGACAGCGTGGCTTCGGTAATGATGGCGGTTGCAACCTGAATGGTGGCCAGCACCATGACTGGCCCCAGCACGTTGGGCAAAACATGGCGGCGCATGATGCGCAGGCTGGAAACGCCGGTCAGGCGCGCCGCCTGCACATATTCCTTGTTGCGCTCCACCAGGGTCGAGCTGCGCACCGTGCGTGCGTATTGCACCCAACCCGAGAGTGAAATGGAAAGCACCAGCACGCCAAACACCATGGCCGACGGCGCATCGGGAAACAGGGCGCGTCCCACGCCCGCAATCAAGAGCGCGATCAGGATGACGGGGAAGGACAGCATCACATCGCACACCCGCATGATGAAGGCGTCCAGCCGCCCACCCACAAAGCCCGCCAGCAGGCCCAGACTGACACCCACTACGGCAGACAGCATCACGGATGCCAGCCCCACCATCAGCGAGATGCGTGCACCAAACATGATGGCCGACAAAATGTCCCGACCCTGATCGTCTGTTCCCAGCAGGTATTTGGGATTGCCATCCGCCAGCCACAGGGGGGGCAAGAACGCGTCCGACAGTTCCAGCGTGGCCAGATCAAACGGGTTGTGCGGCGCCACCCAATTGGCAAACACCGCACAGAACAGGCAAACGAACGCGATCAGCCCCGCCGCCATCGCCACCGGAGAGTGGCGAAAGCTATAGGCTACATCGCCATGCCATGCCCTTCGATACCAACGCGTCATGCAGCTCCCGCTCACTTGACCGTGATGTATTTCCAGGCCATACCGTTGTCAGGCCATTGCACCAGGGTGATGTTTTTCTTGGCACCCCAGTTCAGCGCCTGTTGGTGCAACGGGATATGGCCCACGTCATCCTGGTGGATTTTCATGGCTTCGCGGATCATCTCATTGCGTTTCTTCATGTCGGTCTCGGATGCCACCTTGTCGGTCAGCTCGTCGACCCGTGCATTGCTGTAGGCACCCAGGTTGAACTGCCCACGGCCACCCTCGCCCGGGGTCGACATGATGGGGAACATCACGTTGTGCGAATCGACCGTGCTGGCGGTCCAGCCCAGCATGTAGAAGCTGGTGTCGCGGCGCAAGATTTTGGGAAAGTAGGTGCCCTTGGTTTCCACTTCCAGCTTGATCTTGACGCCCACCTTGGCCAGGTTCGCCGCCACTGCCTGGCAAATAGGTCCATCGTTCACATAGCGGTCGTTGGGGCAATTCATGGACACTTCAAAGCCGTTCGGGTAACCGGCCTCGGCCAACAGCTTCTTGGATGCTTCGATGTCAAACGGCAGGCGCTTTGCCAGATCCGGGGCATAACCGTTGACCTCAGGCGGGATCATCAGGGCTGTGGGCGTGGACGCTCCACGCATCACCGAGCGTTTGATGCCATCAATGTCGATGGCCTGGAAGAACGCCTGACGCACCCGCTTGTCTTTGAACGGGTTCTTTCCCTTGACATTGGAGAAGAGCAACTCGTCACGCTTCTGGTCCATGCCCAGGAAAATAATGCGCAGCTCTGGGCCTTGCATGACCTTGAGGTTGGGCATGGCCTTCAAACGGTCTATGTCCTGCACAGGAACCGGCTCCATCACATCAATCTCGCCAGACAACAAGGCCGCCACGCGGGTACTGTCATTGCCGATGACGTTGAAGATGACCTCGTCCACATTGCCGTCAATCTTGCCCCAGTAATTGCCGTTGCGTGAAAACACGGTGCGCACATTGGGCTGGCGTTCGCGCAGACGAAACGGCCCGGTGCCATTGGCTTTGAACGAGGCGAAATTTTCAATCCCCTTGCGACGATCCACCGGTTTGGTGGCCTGGTTGGTTTCGCACCACTTCTTGCTCATCATGTTCCAGTGGGTAAACAACTCGGGCAGGATGGGGAACGGTGCAGTGGTCACGATGTCGACGGCGTGGTCGTTGATTTTCTTGATCTCCTTGACCTGACCCACATAGGTTTTCATGTCGGAGCCATCGCTCTTGGCGCGCTCGTAGCTGAAAATCACATCGTCTGCGGTGAATGGCGTGCCGTCGTGAAACTGCACACCCTTGCGCAATTCGAAGCGCCACACGGTGGGCGAGGTCTGCTTCCAGCTGGTGGCCAGCGCCGGTGCCAGTTTGTAGTCGCGGTCACGCATCACCAGCGGCTCGTAAACATTTTCATTGACCGTAATTTGCAACGATTCGTTGAGCGAATGGGGGTCCATGGACAAAGCATCGCCCTGGTTGCCAATACGCAGCGTGACGGCCGCGGCAGGCAAGGCCGCCGCTAGCGCGGTCGAGAGCACGGCAAACGCGAATTTCTTGTTGACAGGCATAAATGTCTCCTTGTGGGTTGAAGTGACTGGGCGTTAAACGGATAAAGGCATACCCTGCTCCACCAGACTGGCATGCAGCGCAGCGCCAAGCGGCAGGATATCGTCATTGAAATCGTAGCGGGTGTTGTGCAGTGCGCAACTGCCAGCGCCGCTATCAGCCCCTTGACCAATACGGAAATAGGCACCGGGCTTGACCTGCAGCATGAAAGCGAAATCTTCAGAACCCATGCTGGGGTCCAGGTCGCGCATCACGTTTTCGGTACCCAACAGGCTCTCAGCCACATTGGCGGCAAAGTCACTTTCAGCTGGGGTATTGATGGTGGCCGGATAGATGCGCTCGTAGTGCACCGTCGCCGTGGCACCAAAGCCCACAGCAACCGCTGCGCACAATTCGGCAAGACGTCGTTCCACCATGTCCTGAACGGCTGGATTGAATGTTCGCACCGTACCGACCAGGGTCGCCTGGCCCGGTACGACACTCATGGCGCCTGGGTCCCCGGCATGCATGGCGCAGATGCTGATCACCGCACTATCGATGGCGCGCACATTGCGCGAAACGATGCTCTGAATGGCGGTGATGATGTGCGCCGAAACCAGTACCGGGTCCACCGTCTGGTAGGCATGGGCTCCATGGCCTCCGCGCCCGGTAATCTCGATGGTGACGCGGTCTGCCGCGGCCATCATGGGGCCGGTGTTCAGGCCCACTGTACCGGGCCGCAGGGCTGGCCAGTTGTGCATGCCATACACCGATTGCACGGGAAAGCGCTCAAACAGACCGTCCTGAATCATGGCTTTGGCGCCAGCGTAGCCTTCTTCGCCCGGCTGGAATATCAGCACTGCGGTCCCGTCAAAATTGCGGGTTGCTGCCAGGTAGCGCGCTGCGCCCACCAGCATGGCAGTATGGCCATCGTGCCCGCAGCCATGCATCAGTCCCGAACGGGACGACTTCCACACAAACTCATTGAGCTCTGTCATGGGCAATGCATCCATGTCGGCGCGCAGGCCGATCATCCGGCCGCACGCGTTTTGGCGCCCCTGGATGGTAGCCACCAGGCCGGTCTTGCCAATCCCGGTGTGAATGGCATCCACACCACTACGCTCAAGAGCTTCTTTAACCCTGGCTGCGGTGTACACCTCCTCAAACCCCAGCTCCGGGTGCGCATGCAGGTCGCGCCGAAAAGCCGTAAGCTCTGGGTGAAATGCACTGATTTGGGCAAAGGCACGTCCACCGACTTTCAGCATCAATGCCCTCCCTCTCGACCCAGGCGCAAGCGCGGGTCAACCACGAAATACAGCAAATCAACCACCAGGTTGATCACCACGAAAATCAGAGCCACCAGGCACAAGTACGCGGCCATCACCGGCACGTCGGCAAAAGTCACCGCCTGAATGAACAGCAGGCCCATGCCCGGCCACTGAAAGACCGCTTCGGTAATGATGGAAAACGCAATCAAGGTGCCTAACTGCAAACCAATGATGGTGATGACCGGAACCAGTGTGTTCTTGAGGGCGTGCCCGAAATGGATGGCATTGTTGCTTAACCCCCGGGCACGGGCAAACTTGATGTAATCGGTGCGCAGCACTTCAAGCATCTCGGCGCGCACCAGCCGCATGATGAGCGTCAACTGGAATATTGCCAGCGTGACTGCCGGTAAAACGATATGGTGCCAGCCGTCCAACGTCAGCAGACCGCTGCTCCACCAGCCGATGTTCTGCACCTCACCGCGCCCAAAGCTGGGGAACCAGCCCAGAATGACCGCAAAGAAAAGGATTAGCAAAATACCGATCAGAAAAGTGGGCAATGACACACCCAGCAATGAGATCGTCATGAACAGTTGGCTGGCAAAGGTGCCACGCCGCAGCGCGGCATATACCCCCATGGGAATGCCAACTAGCAATGCCAGCAAGGCAGCCACCATCGACAACTCCAGGGTAGCCGGGAAGCGTTCGGCAATCAGGCGCGAAACTTTGGCGCCCTGACGAAGGCTCAAGCCGAACTCACCCTGCACCGCATTGCCCAAAAAATGGACGAACTGCACAAAAAAGGGTTGGTCCAGCCCCAGATCCGAGCGCAATTGCGCAATCTGATCCGGCTTGGCGTCCTGCCCCAGCAGGAATACGACCGGGTCGCCCACATACTGAAACAACATGAAGGCGAAAAAGGCGACAGTCACCATGACGATGATTGCCTGAAGGAGACGCCGAAGAATGAACGCGAACATCAATAGAATTAATTTGAGAGAGCATGCTAGCAGAGCAAGCTCCATGCCGCCCACGGGATTTACCCGGCGAATCGAAGCAGCCGGACCAAGATGATCAACACCCACCCACTCAATCCGACTTGTCACTCTTTCCCACAATGGCTATGCTGTACTCTGCCCGGGCACTACACAGCGAGTCTAAAATAGGAAAACCTTGCCAAAACTATGTTCTCGTTTTTTCGCTCTAAAAATGAAACTGCTGTTGCAGCAGAGTCGGCCGTGGCACACACCCAGCGCATGGACCTGGAAGAACGGAAAGCTTTCCGACGTGAAATGCTGTACCAATCCATTCGTGAGTCATTTCTGTCCATGGAAGTGATCGGCAGCATGTATAAATTCAAGGTCATGCCCGTGGACGAACGCCACCATCGGTTCATTGCCATGATCGACGTAGCGAAGTCTTTTGTGACAGGTAAAGAAGCCCGTACCAAGAGCTTTGCGGCGCTGGAAAAATTGATGCGCGCCAACACCTACAAGCGCTTTGGCATTCTGATAGAAGGCACTTACTGGCGGGTGAGCGAGTCGGAATCCCAGTTTGAACGCGTCCCCCAGCAGCGCTCACGCGCTGCGGATTCGACTGGTGCCAGCCCGCCGTTTGCAACGCCGAAGCCCAAACCGGGATCGAGCAGTTCCGCAGACCAGCGCCCGACGGGGGCCGCTTTTGCCCGCCACGCCTATCAGCCAGTCTCGGACGATGAAGCGAAGGCCTTCATGGAGGCGCTGCGTAACGGACTTGCACCACCCGTCGTTCGCGTGGGCGATAAGGAATACCAGTCCGACCTTGCACCGCTGGACAGTGGCATCATGATCGGTGGCACCCAGTATGGAAAGTTGTGACGACCTCCGCGTTGCCAGAAAGTCCCCGCCGCCCCATCCGTGAACTCCCCGACGAGCTGATCAGCCAGATCGCCGCTGGCGAAGTGGTCGAGCGCCCCGCCTCAGTGGTACGCGAACTGGTGGACAACGCATTGGACGCAGGTGCCACCCAGATCACGGTGCGTCTATTGGCCGGTGGCGTGCGACTGATCAGTGTGGAGGATGACGGCCAGGGCATACTGACCGAAGAGTTGTCGCTGGCCTTCAGACGCCACGCCACCAGCAAGATCGGCAACCTGCAGGATCTGGAGTCGGTGGCCACCATGGGTTTTCGGGGCGAAGCCCTGGCTGCTATTAATTCAATAGCTGATTGCGCAATCTTGTCAAGGGCTGGCGGCCAATCGGGCGCATATTTTCTGGACGGACGCACCGGCGAACTCAAGCCGGTGGCACGCGGCCAGGGAACGACCGTCGAAGTCAAAGAACTGTTCTACAGCACACCGGCACGGCGCAAGTTCCTCAAAACCGATGCCACCGAGCTGGCCCACTGCATCGAGTCCGTACGCCGCCACGCCCTGGCCCGCCCCGACGTGGGTTTTTCCATCTGGCACGAAGGCAAGCTGGTGGAGCAGTGGCGCCGCTGTAGCGGTGCGACCGATGCCACATTCAACACCACGGCGGCGCTGGACCAACGCCTGGCTGATGTGCTGGGAGCTGATTTCATCAGCCAGTCCATCGCGGTCAACTGGCAAACCTCCAGTGCCCAGCCGCACCCGGTCCGCGTCTGGGGCCGTGTTGGCGTGCCGGATGCAGCCCGCTCGCGCGCCGACCAGCAGTTTTGCTATGTAAACGGCCGTTTTGTGCGTGACAAGGTCCTCACCCACGCCGCCCGCAGCGCCTATGAGGACGTGCTGCATGGCCACCGCCAACCGGTCTATGCGCTGTACCTGGCCATGGACCCAACGCGGGTCGATGTCAACGTGCACCCGACCAAGATCGAGGTCCGATTTCGCGACAGCCGTGAGGTGCACCAGGGTGTGCGCCACGCTGTGGAAGACACCCTGGCCGCACCGCGCGCGGGCAACACCGGCCTGCCCAAGTCAGAGACTTTAGAGTCAATGGTGCCTCCAGCCCCCATGTACAGTGCGCAACCAGCTATGAATTTCGGAGCAAATAGCGACTCACAAGGCGGCCATGTGGTACGCGACATTGGCGCCCTTTGGCAGCCCGTAACAAGCCACCAGGGCGGTTGGGCGCCAGTGGGTTCTGCGCAGGTCAAGGAGGAGCCCGCGCAGCGGGCGGGG
>CAJAVE010000328.1 GCA_903945325.1 uncultured beta proteobacterium
CAACAGCTTTTGCACCGACGCCAATGCATGTGCAGTGTCCAGTTCCTTGGATTTTTCCTGGCCTGCAATCACCACCGACCTGAGCAGCAAACGGTTTGCGGCTTCCTGAAACTGCACCGGGCACTTTTTGGCCAGTTGCAACACGGTCTGCGCGAGGTCATTCTTGGCAAGCAACTGAGACTCATCAGTGTCCCACGCGTAGTAGGCCAACATGTTCCACGCATCAGCCGTCAGCACAGGTGAGGCCCCGCCCGGCACTGCCAGTGCTGCCGCCAGGGTCTCCTTGATGGGCTGGGTGGCATTCATGCCCAGTTTGAGCACCTGCATGTACTGCACAGCGTCCACCTCGCCGGGCAGACGGGTCAGCTCGGTGCCATCGGGCTTGAACAGGATGGTTGTGGGGTAGCCCCGTACCTTGAATTGGGCACCCAACTTTTGAGCGCCGGGTGTGTCTCCATCCAGATAAACGGGAATAAACCCCTTGCTACGCTCGATGAAATCGGGTCGGTTGAATACGGTGGCCTTGATCTGGTTGCATGGAGGGCACCAGACCGCACCCCAATACAGGAACACCGGCTTGTTCTCGGTTTTGGCCTTGGCAAAGACAGCGTCCAGACTGGCCCCTTCTGGCTTGGCCCAGGCGATGCTGGCATGCACAACCGGCGCCACCTGGGGTGCCACCACCGATTCCTGCGCTTTGGAACAAGCAACCAGCAGCAAAGGGACGGCAACAATCAATGCAAGACGTGTCATGGCAATAAACACCCAAAAAAGCAAAACCCGGATTGTGCGCCCGTAACATCGCGTTTTGGTTTGGGATTTACCCGAAATTTAAAACGTGCTACGTTTTTTATAGCTGCTTGCGCAATATACACGGGCTCTATCGCCATATTTTGTCAAACTTTCTTTGTCAATTTTCCCGTTAGTGGAATGATTTACCCCGTTACGGGCAAAACAAATGGGGCACTCTGCAGCCAACACCTTGTGCCTTCAGGTCCAATTCACGCGGTACACACCCCAAACACGGAGCACTGCGGTCTTGCTGAAGCCAGGCTCAAAGCGGTGCCTGACGTTGGGCCATGGATGCCACCAACGCCTCCATCTCCAGTACTGGCAACGGCCTGGCAAACAAATAGCCTTGGTAGGTATGACAACCCTGGCTCGCCAGAAAATCACGCTGGGCTTGGGTCTCCACACCTTCAGCAATCACTGACAAACCCAGGCTATGGGCCAGCGCGACCACCATTTTGGAAATAGCGGCGTCGTTGGGGTCAACCAGGATGTCTCGCACAAAGCCCTGGTCAATTTTGAGTTGGTCCAGTGGAAGTCGCTTCAGGTATGACAGCGACGAATAGCCGGTCCCAAAATCATCCAGTGAAAAGCCCACACCGACCGCCCGAAGTGCCTCGACTTTGGTGACGACATCCTCAATATTGGTCACGAGCATGCTTTCAGTGAGCTCCAGCTTGAGCCGTGCCGGGTTGGCCCCCGTCAGCTCCAGCACTCTGAGCACCTGTTCGACGAATTGCGGCTGCCGGAACTGGCGGGCACTCACGTTCACCGCCACGGTAAGGTGTGCCAGGGCTGGGCACAAACTCCATGTGGTTAGCTGGCGACATGCTGTCTCCAGAACCCACTGACCCAAGGGCAAAATCAAGCCGGTCTCCTCGGCAATGGGAATAAATTCTGCCGGGGAAACCATGCCGCGCTGGGGGTGTCTCCAGCGCACCAGGGCTTCACAGCCGGTTACCCGGTCCCCATCGTTTGCCGTCGCTGCCACTTGCAATTGGTAATTCAGAGTGAATTGTTGCTGGGCCAACGCATCCCGCAAACTGCTTTCCAGATTGACCCGCGCCGTGACCACGGCCTGCATCTGCGGGTCAAAAAAGCGCAAAGTATTGCGCCCTGCCCCTTTGGCCTGGTACATGGCCAGATCTGCCCGCTTCAAAGGTTCATCAATACTTTCATAGTCATCGCCAAACAGCGTTACGCCAATGCTGGGCGTGCTGTGGTGCTCATTCGGACCCAAGAAGTACGTGGCATTGAGGACAGACAGGATTTTTTCGCCCACCATCTCG
>CAJAVE010000329.1 GCA_903945325.1 uncultured beta proteobacterium
CTACCATTTGTGCATTACGAATGCGCGTCAACAAGTCGGCGATGGGATCACTCATGCTCATTTTAGGTTCTCCTGTCGCTTACCAGCTGGCCTTGACGATGCCAGGGATTTCCCCGGCAAAGGCCATTTCACGAATCTTGGCGCGCGCCAAGCCAAAGTGCTGGAACGTGCCACGGGGACGTCCAGTAATGGCACAACGGTTACGCTGGCGGGTTGGGTTTGCATTGCGCGGGAGCTTTTGCAAACCGAGTCGGGCTGCAGCACGCTCATCATCGGTGCGCTTGAAATCACCGGCAATCGCCTTCAATTCTGCGTATTTCTTAGCGTACTTTGCCGCCAATTGATCGCGCTTCGCTTCGCGCTGTATTAAAGCCATTTTAGCCACGGGTCACCTCAGTTCTTGAACGGGAAACGGAAGCCGGTGAGGAGCGCCTTGCACTCTTCGTCGGTCTTGGCCGTCGTGGTGATACTGATATTGAGACCACGCAAGGCATCCACCTTGTCATATTCAATTTCAGGGAAAATGATCTGCTCTTTGACGCCGATGTTGTAGTTACCACGACCATCGAAAGCGCGACCGGAAATACCGCGGAAGTCACGTACGCGGGGCAGAGCCACGGTGACGAAACGATCCAGGAATTCGTACATCTGTACGCCACGCAAGGTGACCATGCAGCCGATAGCCTGGTTTTCACGAATCTTGAAGCCAGCAATGGCCTTCTTCGACATCGTAACCACGGGCTTCTGACCAGCAATCTTGGTCAGGTCGCTGACAGCGTGATCCATGACCTTCTTGTCAGCTACGGCTTCGCTTACACCCATATTCAAGGTGATCTTGGTCAGACGCGGCACCTGCATAGGCGAGGTGTAGCCAAACTTGGCCATCAGCTCGGGAGCCAGCTTTTCGCGGTATTGTTGTTGCAGACGTGCCATGCTTATGCCACCTTGATTTCTTCGCCGCTGGACTTGAAAACGCGTGTGCGTTTGCCGTCAGCCAACACCTTGATACCAACACGGTCCGCCTTGCCAGTTGCAGCATTGAAAATCGCTACGTTGGACTGGTGGATGGGCATTGTCTTTTCAACAATACCGCCGGCCGCACCCTTCATGGGGTTAGGCTTGGTGTGCTTCTTCACCAAGTTAACACCATCGACAACCAGATGGGAGTCGTCTTTGCGCAGGGACACTGTCCCGCGCTTACCCTTATCGCGTCCTGCGATAACGATAACCTGATCGCCTTTGCGAATCTTGTTCATGGCGCGTCCTTACAAAACTTCAGGAGCCAGGGACACGATCTTCATGAACTTCTCGGTACGCAGTTCACGCGTCACGGGTCCAAAGATGCGGGTGCCGATTGGCTCCAACTTGGCATTCAGCAACACGGCTGCATTGCCATCAAACTTCACCAAAGAGCCGTCACTACGACGGATGCCCTTCGCAGTGCGAACCACAACAGCACTGTAGACCTCGCCTTTTTTGACGCGGCCGCGCGGCGCAGCTTCTTTAATGCTCACTTTGATGATGTCACCGACGCTGGCATAGCGACGCTTGGAACCGCCGAGCACCTTGATGCACAGAACGGACTTCGCGCCGGTATTGTCAGCAACTTCTAATCGAGATTCAGTCTGGATCATTTCAATATTCCCAACTTGCACCAGAAGCAGCATTCGCCAGCTCTCTGGCAAACACCAACAACGAGTCAGTCTTGGGCCCGCTGTACTTGGCGCGAACCACTCGCGCCACATCCATTTGGGCAGATACTTCTGCTTTTTCAAGCGAAGCCTGCTATTGTGCCACAAGTTTTTGACTTGGTCTAATCTTTTTTTCGTCTTGGTTTGACCGGTCTGATTCAGCACTTTGCAAACACTTGGCCTGTGCACTGCGACAATCACCCTCCAACAAGCATGAAATTCGCCAGCTATTGGAGACACACATGAGTGAGCATATTGCCTTTATAGGCGGTGGCAACATGGCCTCCGCCATGATCAGCGGACTACACAAACAGGGCTTTCCGGTCAGCCAGATCGACGTCGTCGAGCCGTTCGCCGAGGCCCAGGAGCGACTCAAGTCGCACTTTGGCATCGAATCCCTATCTGTGGTGGACGCTTCCTTGCGGCGTGCCACCATTGTTATATGGGCAGTCAAACCTCAATCTTTCAAAGAGGCGGCGGTGCAAGTGCACGCGCACACAAGGGAAGCGCTGCACATCAGTGTGGCGGCTGGCATCCGCAGCGAGAGCATCGCCCGCTGGATAGGCAGCGAACGCGTCATTCGCACCATGCCCAATACCCCGGCCTTGATCGGCAAAGGCATGACCGGGCTGTTTGCCCGCGCAGCGGTGACCGATGCCGACCGACAGCACGCAGAGCGCATTGTTTCCGGTATGGGACGCTTTCTTTGGCTTGAGAATGAAGGGCAACTCGACGCGGTCACCGCCATTTCAGGCTCCGGTCCGGCTTACATGTTCTATTTCATGGAAGCCATGACAACGGCTGGCGCTGAAATGGGCCTCAGCCGCGACCAAGCCTACCAATTGGCAGTGGGCACTTTCATTGGCGCAGGAGAATTGGCGCAATCCAGCCACGAGCCACCAGAAATCCTGCGCCAGCGCGTGACGTCCAAGGGCGGCACTACGCACGCTGCCATCGTGTCCATGGACGAAAGTCACATCAAAGACTTGTTTGTCAAGGCGCTGCACGCCGCACAGCGCCGCGCTGTGGCGATGGGCAACGAGTTCGGCGACAGTTAACTGCCATTTAGGCCTCCAGACCCCGTGGAACCTGCGCGAACCACTCACTTATCTATAGCGTTTTCCAGAATCCGGGGGTGCTGTAGTGCTGCTTGAGGTAGTCAATCCACAGCCGCACCCGCAAGGGCAGGTGCTTGCGCTGGGGAAATACGGCGTAGATGCCATTGGGTGGCGCAGCATACTCGTCCAACAAGGGCACCAGCGCCCCGGCAGCAATTTCGGCCTCCACTTCCCAAATGCTGCGCCATGCGATGCCATAGCTGCCCAGGCACCAGTCGTGCAGCACCTGACCATCTGAACAATCGAGCGGCCCCACTGGCTTAAAGTGGACCACCTCGTGCGCCTGACCCTTGTCGATGCGGAACGCCCACCCCCGTGTCTGCGACGCGTCACTGGAAAGCGTCAGGCAGTCAAAGCGCGCCAGATCCTGTGGAACTTGTGGCTTGCCATTGCGCGCAACATAGGCCGGTGTGGCTACGCACAGGCGTCGGTTGTCCGCCAGTCGCACGCTGACCAGGGAGGAGTCCGGCATATCTCCGACCCGCACCGCGCAGTCGTAGGCTTCACCGGCAATATCGACCACCCGGTCACTCAGGTTCAAAGAAATGGTCACCTCCGCGTGCAGCTCGCGGAACCGCGGGACCAGTGGCGCGACGTGGCGGCGCCCAAAACCAGCCGGTGCGGTAATGCGCAAATGGCCGCTGGCCTTGACACCTCCCGCGCTGACACTGGCTTCGGCATTCGCCAAATCGGAGAGCAAGCGCTGACAATCTTCGAGAAAAGCACTACCCTCATGGGTCAGCGTGATGCGCCGTGTAGTGCGCAGCAGCAGCTTGACGCCCAGGCGCTCCTCCAGTCCGTCCAGACGCCGCCCCATGATGGCGGGCGCAACGCCCTCTGCGCGAGCCGCCGCCGTCAGGCTGCCCCGGGTGACCACCGAAACAAACGACTCCATCTGCTTGAGCTTGTCCATTTCAGCCTCAAGCACCCGTAACTGCGATGCAAATAGCGATGTTATTCATAGCACAATGCCTTCCGCGTGAAGAGTTGCCACCGCCTCTGCGCTGTAGCCAAGGCTTCGCAACAGCACGTCTGTGTGCTCACCCAGCTTGGGGGGGTCCAGGCGCAGGCCGGGGCGATCGCCACCCAGAGTGATCGGCAATAGCGGCACCTCGGTCTGACGGCCATCCGGCAGCGTCAGGGGCGCCAGGCCGCCGGTTTGGCGCAGGTGCGGGTCGTCAAACAAATATTGCGGATCGGTGATCGGGGCAAACGGCAGGCCCACCTGCTCAAAGCGCTGCGACAGCTCCGCCCGGCTGAAATGCACCAGACGCTGGCGCAACTCAGGAATGAGCCAACCACGCGCGAGTACACGGTCGTTGTTGGTGGTCACACGCGGGTCGGCAAACAAGTCGGTGTAGCCGAAGGCATCGCAAAAGGTTTTCCACTGGCCATCACCCACCACCGCCAGAAAGATCTGCTCGTCGTTCTTGACACTGAACACGTCATAGATGCCCCAGGGCGAAATACGCTCGGGCATGGGTGCGGCGGCCTTGCCGGTCACAGCGAACTGCATCATGTGCTGGGCCACCAGAAAGATGTTGTTCTCAAACAGGGCGCTCTGCACCTCCTGGCCCCGACCGGTTTGCGCGCGTTGTGTCAGTGCGGCCATGGCGCCAATCGCACCAAACATCCCGCCCATGATGTCGTTGACGCTGCTTCCCGCCCGAAGCGGGTCACCCGGCCGACCGGTCATGTAAGCCAGGCCGCCCATCATTTGCACCACTTCATCCAGCGCTGTGCGGTGGTCGTACGGTCCGGGCAAAAAACCCTTGTGGCTCACGTAAATGAGGCGCTCGTCCGTTTTGCTCAGCGTGGCGTAGTCCAGCCCCAGCTTTTGCATGGTCTCGGTTTTGAAGTTCTCGCTGACGATGTCAGCGGTGGCGATCAGCTTGAGCACCACCTCGCGACCCCGGGCGCTCTTCATATCAATGGCCAGGCTCTTCTTGTTGCGGTTGAACAAGGGGTAGAACCCGGCACCCGAGCCCAGCAGTTTGCGCGTGCTGTCGCCGGCCAGCGGCTCCACCTTGATGACTTCGGCCCCCAGATCGGCCAGCACCATGCCACAGGTGGGGCCCATGACCATGTGGGTGAACTCCACCACGCGGATGCCCTGCAGGGGAAGGGGTTTGGGTTCAGGCGTGGTTTGTATCATTACGCTCTTTTTTGTCATGAATAGATTGATAATTATCCATATAGTATTGCTATTGTGTATGGAATAAAGTATCGGTATCCGCTTCGACTACAGAAAAGGTTCTCACATGTCCACCGCATCCACACCCCGCACCCAAGCCAAGGGCCTGCAAGTTGCCACCGCCCTGCACCAGTTCATTGAAGACAAGGTCCTGCCCGGTACCGGCGTATCGCCTGAAGCTTTCTGGAGCGGTTTTGACACACTGGTGACCGACCTGGCCCCCAAGAACATCGCCCTGCTGGCCGAGCGCGACCGCTTGCAGAACGAGATGGATGCCTGGCACAAAGCCAATCCCGGCCCCATCACCGACATGGCCGCCTACCGCGCCCATCTGGAAAAAATCGGCTACCTGGTCGAGAGCCCCAAAAAGGCCAAGATCAACACCTTCAATGTGGACGCGGAATTGGCCAAGCAAGCCGGTCCGCAACTGGTGGTGCCTATCACCAATGCCCGTTATGCGCTGAACGCTGCCAACGCCCGCTGGGGCTCGCTGTATGACGCGCTGTATGGCACCGATGTCATTTCAGAAGACAAAGGCTGCGAGAAAGTTGGACCCAAGGGCTACAACCCCAAGCGTGGCAAAAAGGTTATCGAGTACGCACGCCATGTGCTGGACCGCACCGCGCCGCTCAAAAAAGGCTCGCACGTCGGCTCCACCGGCTACCGCGTTAACAAGGACGGTCAGTTGGTCGTATCCCTGAAAGACGGTGGCACCTCAAAACTGCAGGACAACAGCCAGTTCATCGGCTTCCAGGGCGAAGCCAAGGCGCCGACTTCCGTGCTGCTACAGCACAACGGCCTGCATATCGACGTCATCATCAACCGCGCCACGCCCATCGGCAAGACCGATGCAGCGGGCGTGGCGGACCTGGTGGTGGAAGCCGCCCTGTCCACCATCCTGGATCTGGAAGACTCGGTCGCCGTGGTCGACGCGGACGACAAGGTGCAAGCTTATGGCAACTGGCTGGGCATTCTGCAAGGCACGCTGGTGGAAAGTTTTGAGAAGGGCGGCAAGACGCTGACCCGTGGCCTGAACGCGGACCGCGTCTACAACGCAGCCAATGGCAAGGGCAAGGTCACGCTGCATGGTCGCTCGCTGATGTTTGTGCGCAATGTCGGTCACCTGATGACCAACCCGGCCATCCTGTACACCGCAGCCGATGGCACGACGAAAGAAATTCCAGAGGGCATCATGGACGCGGTGGTCACCACCACCATTGCCATGCATGACCTTAAACG
This sequence comes from uncultured beta proteobacterium, assembly GCA_903945325.1. Lineage (GTDB taxonomy): Bacteria > Pseudomonadota > Gammaproteobacteria > Burkholderiales > Burkholderiaceae_C > Allorhodoferax. The sequence goes on from CAJAVE010000329.1 coordinate 6,243, forward strand.
CAGCAAGAAGGAAGCGATCCGCAACTCGCGCAAAGGCTCGGTCTACATCGTCAAGCCCAAGATGCACGGCCCCGCCGAGGTGGCCTTTGCCGCCGAGCTGTTCAGCCGCGTCGAGGGTATGCTGGGCTTGAAAGACAGCACCGTCAAGCTGGGCATCATGGACGAAGAGCGCCGCACCAGCGTCAACCTGAAGGCCTGCATTGCCGCCGCCAGCAGCCGTGTCGCCTTCATCAACACCGGCTTCCTGGACCGCACCGGCGACGAGATGCACACCGCCATGCAGGCCGGCCCGATGATCCGCAAGGGTGACATGAAAACCAGCGCCTGGATTGCCGCCTACGAGAAGAACAATGTCCTTGTTGGCCTGTCGTGCGGCCTGCGCGGTAAGGCGCAGATCGGCAAAGGTATGTGGGCCATGCCCGATCTGATGAAGGGCATGCTGGAGCAGAAGATCGGCCACCCCAAGGCCGGTGCCAACACCGCCTGGGTGCCCAGCCCCACGGGCGCCACCCTGCACGCGCTGCATTACCACCAGGTGCTGGTCAGCGACATCCAGAAGGAACTGGAAAAAACCATTTACGAGAAGGCGCGTGACGGCATCCTGGCCAACCTGCTGCAGGTGCCGGTCACCGCCACCCCGAACTGGAGCGATGCCGAAAAGCAGCAAGAACTGGACAACAACGCGCAGGGCATTCTGGGCTACGTGGTGCGCTGGGTCGACCAGGGCGTGGGCTGCTCCAAAGTGCCTGACATTCACAACATCGGCCTGATGGAAGACCGCGCCACGCTGCGCATCAGCAGCCAGCACATGGCCAACTGGCTGCACCATGGCGTCGTCACCGAAGCGCAAATCACCGAGACCTTCCAGCGCATGGCAGGCGTGGTAGACCAGCAAAACGCCGGTGACCCGCTGTACAAGAAAATGGCTGGAAACTTTGACACCAGCATGGCCTACCAGGCGGCGTGCGACCTGGTGTTCAAGGGTCTGGCCCAGCCCAGCGGCTACACCGAGCCGCTGCTGCATGCCTGGCGCCTGAAGGTGAAAGCAGCGTTGTAGGACAACTCTTGCCCTGACCCAATGGTTGCAATCGGTTCTCACGGGCGCCTTACGGAATTCCCGTCGATCGATAGGGGTGTTGTACTGATCGGTCCTATGCGCTGTGGCAAGAGCACGCAGGCGCGCTTATTGGCGGAACGCTTGGGCTTGCCGCGTGCCTCCATCGACGCCACCGCCTGGGACTATTACCTTGCCGACGGCATTGACCGCGCCTACGCGCAGCGATTGGCCACCACGGATGGGGAGCTGGCTTGCTACCGCTACTTTGAGGGGTTTTTGGTGTCAGCATTGGAGCGCCATTTGCGCGAGCATGCCGGTGAAGTCATTGATCTGGGCGCTGGCCACACGGTATCCTCGCGGCCCGAAGATCCGCCACGTGTCCGTGACCTGCTCGCGCCCTTTCGCAACATCGTACTTTTGTTGCCTTCTGCGGACCTCGACCTGTCCACTGCCGTTCTGCGCGAGCGCACGGCCCAGATCGCGTGGCTTCAAGAAGTTCGAAAACAAAGCGGCCTCGACCTCAATGACTGGTTTTTGCGTAGACCAGACAACGCCGCCCTGGCCACCCACACCGTGTATACCCATGATCGAACACCACAAGAAACCTGCGAAGACATCGTGCGCTGCGTTCAGGGCTAAGGGTTGAGTCAGCCCCTAGAGCCAGTCATTTGGATTTGTAATATGCTCCTTTTTTAGGAGCTGCTTGCGCAATGTTCGCGGGGGCTAGCGCCTTCTTTTCCTTGAAAATCGGCTAAAAGCATCCATCATCGAACCTGCCACTGGGTGGCAATGCGACCCACATCGGCGAGCACACGCTGATCCGCATCACGCATCCTGCCGCCACGCGCTACCGGTGTTTCATAGAAAGCCGTCACCACCAACGGTGGTTTGCCTTTGGGCCACACAACGGCCAGATCGTTGTATTTGTCGGCCATGCCCGGTGCCATGGCGGTGCCGGTCTTGTCGCCAGCACGCCAATCCTTGGGGAAGCCCGCTCGCAGGCGCTTGCGGCCCGTATCTGTCTCGACCATCCAGGATGTGAGTAACGCGGTCGAAGCCTTGGAAAGCCACCGCCCTGTAACGATGCGCGATACCGTCTCGGCCATGGCGCGGGGCGTCGTGGTGTCATGCTCCTCGCCGGGCATCACCCGATTCATGTCTGGCTCCATCCGGTCAACCCGGGTCTGGGTGTCGCCCATCGCACGCAAGATGGCTGTCATGCCGGCGGGTCCGCCGATCAGCTGGATCAGCAGGTTAGCCGCCACGTTGTCGCTGGTTTTTTGGGCCGCTTCGGCCAGGTCGCGAACCGTCATGCCGCCCTTGGCAAGCTGCGCAGCGGTCACCGGTGCGTGGGGAACCATTTCTGCCTGCGTGAAAGGCACCCACTGGTCCATGCGCATTCGGCCCTGATCGACCTCGCGCAGAATCGCCGCCGCCAAAGGCAGCTTGAAGGTAGAGCACATGCCGAAGCGCTCGTCCAGCCGGTTGCCCACGACCTCCCCCGTCGCTGTATGCAGCACGGCTGCGCCCAGACGCCCGCCCACTGTGCGCTCTAGGCGGGCCAGTCTGTCGGCGACTGCGGCAAATGGCGGTGGTGCGGGTGTATCCGCAAATGCCAAAGCCTGAAAACCCCAGGCTGTAGTGGCCGCCAATAGGCTGCGGCGTGAAAAATTGGCGTCTTGCATCGTCGTCATCCGGTGTTGTGAATCATCTGCCCGTCCTGCGTGGCGGCCCCCACGCGCACCAGGTCGTCAATCAGGGCGCCCGCCCATTCCTGCATGTCGGTTTGCGAGTAGTGCGTTTGATGAATCTGCGAAAAATAGGGCGTAGCCAGTGCCCACGCAATCAGGCTGGCGCGTGGCTGGCTCTGCAGTTCCAGCAGCTTGAACTTCAGCAGCACCTTGGCCGCGTGCAGGATATGCCATGACGGGTTTTCGGTGAAGCTGCGCAGGCGCGCCCGGGCTGCTGCAAGGGACGTGGTTACGCTGGTGAACACCGCGCCATGACCGGGAATCACCACCGCGGGTGCCAGCGTCTCGATCAGGTCCAGTGTCAGGCCAACCTCGTGGAACGCTTCCACACCTTCCAGTTCGGGGAAAACCACACCAAAGCCCCGCTCCCACAGCGCGTCGGCCGAGATCAGCACGCGTGACACCGGCTCAAACAGAATGACCGAGTGCGGATCGTGCCCCGGCGCCGTATGCACCTGCCACAGGGTGTCACCCAGGCGCATCTCGCTGCCGTCGTGCAGCACCCCGTCAAAACGGAATTGCGGGCAGGTCTGGCCGGTGGGCGTGTAAGTCAGCGCATTCGGGTTCCAGTCTTTGACAAATGCCGAGTGCCCGGGCGGTATCAAGGTTGTCAAAGCGGGGTAGGCCTGCTGCAGTGCCGCATTGCCACCGCAGTGGTCGCTGTGCAAGTGGGTGTTGAGCAGCAGGTCCAGCGGGCGGCCGTTCAATGCTGAGGCCACCAGCGCCAGGGTCTGCGCAGAGTGGGTGGCGTAACCGCTATCCACCAGGGCACAGGACTCAGCCCCGCAAATCAGGATGTTGTTTGAGGAGAGCCAGCCGCGCTCGAAAACGGTGACATCGGCGGGGAGTATTGAAATATTCGATGGCATGCCGCAAGTATCGCAGTCACTGGCCCGCCCCGCAGCCAGGTCAACACCTGTGTACCATCCAATGCCATGCAAAAGTCATTTGATTTCTCCCCAACCGCCCTGAAACAACTGGCCGCCGCCGACGTGGCACGCGCTCTCGCCGAAGACGTGGGCAGCGGCGACCTGACCGCCGCTCTGATTGAACCCGGCCGCCTGGCGCGCGCCCGTGTCCTGGCCCGCGAAAGCGCCGTGGTCTGCGGCCAGGCCTGGGTTGAAGCGGCCATTCTGTCGCTGGACCCGCAGGCAGTGATTACCTGGTATGTGCCGGATGGTGGCCGCTGTGAAGCCAACCAGGTGGTATTCGAAGTGGAAGGCCGCGCGCAGGCCCTGCTGACCGCCGAACGCACGGCCCTGAATTTTCTGCAACTGCTCAGCGCCGTAGCCACCAAGACCGCCACCTATGTGGCTGTTGTGACAGGTACCCACGCAGCAATAGTGGACACGCGCAAGACCGTCCCAGGCCTGCGCCTGGCGCAGAAGTACGCGGTGCGCTGCGGCGGTGGAACCAACCACCGGGTCGGTTTGTACGACGCTGTGTTGATCAAGGAAAACCATATTGCGGCGGCGGGTGGCATTTCCCAGGTTTTGCAACAGGCCGAAAAGTTGACCGAAGAAGCCGAGTTTGTGGAAATCGAAGTGGAAACACTGGACCAACTGCAAGAGGCCCTGTATTGCGGCGCCAAGATGGTGTTGCTGGACAACATGAGCCTGCCCACCTTGCGTGAAGCCGTGCGCATCAACGCCGGTCGCGCCATTCTGGAAATCTCCGGTGGCGTCACGCTGGACGCCCTGCGCGCGTTAGCCGAAACCGGTGTGGATCGTATCTCCATCGGCACGCTGACCAAGGATGTGCAGGCAACAGACTATTCCATGCGTTTTGAAGCAATGGCGGGAACGCAATGATGCCCACCTCGGCTTCCACGGCCACCATCGCGGTCGACTACGAACAGCCAGGCCCCGACGCCGCAGGCGAATCAGGCGTGTGCAGCACCCGCCATGCCTGGGCCCGCGTGCCCGTGGAGCCCACGCAGACCGAGCGCGCCGCACTGAAAGACAAAATCCGCCGCCTGCTGAAAGAAAAGAACGCCGTCATGGTGTCGCACTATTACGTGCACCCCGACCTGCAGGACCTGGCCGAAGAAACCGGTGGCCTGGTCAGCGACTCGCTGGAAATGGCCCGCTTTGGCCGCGACCACGCCGCGCAGACCCTGGTCGTCTCTGGCGTGAAGTTCATGGGCGAGACCAGCAAAATCCTGTCACCCCACAAGACCGTGCTGATGCCCGACCTGGACGCCACCTGCTCGCTGGACCTGGGCTGCCCCATTGACGCATTCAGTGCCTTTTGCGACGCCCACCCCGACCGCACCGTGGTGGTCTATGCCAACACCAGCGCCGCCGTGAAAGCACGTGCCGACTGGCTGGTGACCAGCAGCTGTGCGCTTGACATCGTGCGCGCGCTCAAAGACAGCGGCCAGAAAATCCTGTGGGCGCCGGACCGCCATCTGGGCGGCTACATCCAGCGCGAAACCGGCGCCGACATGGTGTTCTGGAATGGCGCCTGCATCGTGCACGACGAGTTCAAGGCCTTCGAGCTGGATGCACTCAAGAAGGAACACCCAAAAGCCAAGATCCTGGTGCACCCCGAGTCGCCCGCCGACGTGATTGCGCTGGCCGATGCCGTGGGCTCGACTTCGGCCATCCTGAAGGCCGCACGCGAGCTGGATGCACTTGAGTTCATCGTCGCCACCGACAACGGCATGATGCACAAGCTGCGCGCCCTCAACCCCGGCAAGACTTTTATTGAAGCCCCCACCGCCGGCAACAGCGCCACCTGCAAGAGCTGCGCGCACTGCCCCTGGATGGCGATGAACGGGCTGGCCGACGTGGCCCGCGTGCTGGAAACCGGCGCCAACGCGATTCAGGTCGACCCGGCGCTGGGCTTGCTGGCACGACGCCCCATTGACCGCATGCTGGCGTTTACCGCCGCCCTGCGCGCTGGCCTGTCCGTTGCGGGCTTGGTGCCCCATATCGGCGCGGCATAAACACTGCTCCCCCATTTCGTTGCCCGCTGGTAACCCGGAGGGCTTCGGCAAGGGGCTTTAACTGCTAAGGTGTGGCCGCACGACAAAGCTACCGGCTACGACCATGAAAACACCTCCCCTTGACGCCTTTACCCGCCACGCTGCCAGCCAGGTGATCTACCAGATTTTTCCGGAGCGCTTTGCCATTGGCGGTGGTTTGAACAGCGCGGAGAAACTGGCAGCCCCCGCTTACGATTTGCCACGCGCCGTCAAACGGGGCTGGGATGAGCCCCCCTTAAATGAAGCCTGCGGCGACCAGTTCTATGGCGGCGACCTCGACGGCATCGTCTCCCAGCTGGACTACCTGACCGACTTGGGCGTGACCGGCGTGTACCTGACGCCCATCTTCACGTCACCCAGCAACCACAAATACGACGCCACCGACTTCTTCAGTATTGACCCCATGTTTGGTGGAGAAGAAGCGCTCAAGCGCCTGACGGACGCCCTGCATGTGCGGGAGATGACACTCACGCTGGACGCCGTGCTCAACCACTGCTCTGACCAGCACCCGTGGTTTCTGGCCGCGCAGGCGGGCGACCCGTCCAGGCGCGACTGGTTCACCTTCAAGCCCGATGGCAGCTACCTGTGCTGGCAGGACTTTGGCCTGATGCCCGAGATGGACCTGTCCAACGCCGAGGTGCGTGATGTGCTCTACCGCAAGCCTGACAGTCTGGTGCAGCACTGGCTGGCCAAGGGCATTGACAGCTGGCGCTTTGATGTGGCGCAGGACGTGGGCATTGCGGTGGCGCAGGAGATGCGCTCCATCGTCGGTGCGCGCTTCCCGGCGGCCACGCTGCTGGGCGAACTCAACGGTTTTTCGGGCAGCTGGTTCCAGGCGGGTGAAGGCTTCCAGGGCATGATGAACTACTGGTACCGCACGGCCACGCTGGCCTGGCTGGCCGGTGACATTGATGCGGTGCAGATGAACCACGCCGTGCGCGACGCCCGCGCCGGCTACGGCTTGCAAGGCCTGCTGTGCTCATGGAACATGCTGTCCAGCCACGACACGCCGCGCCTCATCACCTCGGTGGGCGACGCCGAACGCGCCCGCCTGGCCTTGCTGATGCAATTCACCCTGCCCGGCGTGCCCCTGGTGTACTACGGCGAGGAAATCGGTATGGAAGGCGGTGCCGACCCCGATTGCCGCCGCACCATGCGCTGGAACGAGGCCGAGTGGAACCACGCGCAGCGCGATTGGGTCAAGCGCCTCATTGCGATCCGCCAGACCAACCCCGCCCTGCAATACGGCGACATCACTGTGCTGGGCGACCGCCTGGCCGGCAACGCGTTGGTCTTTTTGCGCCACACCACGGTACCGGGCGAAGAGGCGCTGGTGATTGTCAACATGGACGACAAACCGCTCAACACTTTGCTAATGCTGCCCTACTCGCACTGGTACGACGGCGTGCCGCTGCGTGACGCGCTGGGCACGTCACCCGACACCAAGGTCCAGGCCGCCAGCGTGCGTCTGAACATTGCGCCGCACACCGGCGCCGTGTACCAGGCGGCTGAGCCGCACCAGCACTACACCTTCTTCAAGCCGCGCAACCGAATGTGACTTTGCTACTACTTTGATAGTGCTTTGCGCACATTCTACGGGGGCTGGAGGCTTATTTTGCTTGTAAATTCCGGCACAAGGTCACGTGTGGCGGCGGACAGCGTGGCTTGCGAGGGGGGAATGCGGGTTCAGGTAGAGTAGAGATGTGGCGCGGTAGATTCCCGTCACGAAGCAGTTTCTGTTGGCCGCCTCGTATCTACGATTCGGTGCCTTTATTGGCCCATGGCAAGAATCCCCGTTTCCACATCCCCCTCATCGAACCGGACATGCAG
>CAJAVE010000330.1 GCA_903945325.1 uncultured beta proteobacterium
AACCGTGAGCCATCGACTCTGCGCGATGTCACACCTGAAGAAGCATGTGCTCACCCCAATTGGGTTATGGGACGCAAGATTTCTGTTGACTCTGCGACGATGATGAACAAGGCGCTTGAGGTCATTGAAGCAAGGTTTTTGTTTGGAGTGGCTCCAGCAAAGATTCAGGTGGTGATCCACCCGCAAAGTGTGATTCATTCCATGGTCCAGTATGTTGACAATTCGGTTGTTGCCCAGCTTGGAACGCCTGATATGCGTGGCCCGATTGCATACGGTTTGTCGTGGCCGGACCGAATTAGTTCTGGTGCCGCTGCACTGGACTTCTCTACGATGGCCGGGCTCAGTTTTGAAGCCATTGACACCGAAGTGAATAAAAAACGGTTTCCAGGAATCGATTTGGCCTGGGCTGCGCTGGCAGCACCACATGGAACCACCGCAGTTCTGAATGCCGCTAACGAGGTTGCTGTGGCGGCGTTTCTTGAGAGGCGAATCAGGTACGATGAAATTCACCATGTCAACACAGAAACTTTGAGTTCGGTTCGTCCGCAGGAGCCCGGTTCGCTCGACGATCTGCTGGCATTGGACCTGCAATCAAGGCAGGTCGCTGAAGCTGCGGTCTCGCGCATGGGTCGCTGACTCTCGCTGGCATTGACATGTTGACTCTGGTCGCATTTGTGGTTGCCATTGCGGTGTTGGTAATGGTCCACGAATGGGGCCACTATGCCACTGCGCGTGCCTTTGGCGTCAAAGTGTTGCGATTCTCGATCGGTTTTGGTCCTAGGGTCGTGGGCTGGAGGTCTGTGAAATCCGGAACTGAATATGTGATCGGATTGCTGCCCGTTGGCGGGTATGTCAAGATGCTGGATGAGCATGATGCGCCAGTCGCGATGGCTGAGAGCAGCAAGGCATTCAACAACCAGCCCTTGCGAAGCAAAGCCGCCATAGTTGCCGCAGGACCGATCTCCAATTTGTTGCTTGCCGTGATCCTGTACAGCACGGTCAATTGGATCGGGGTCTCGCAGCCGCGAGCAATCTTGTCTCAGCCGCCCGTCAATTCGATTCTTGCTGGCGCTGGCTTTCAGGGGGGAGAGCAAATACTTTGGGCTGGCTTCGAAGGCGAGGCGCTTGAAGAAATAGGCTCGTTTGACGGATTTCGGTGGTGGCTTGCCAAGGGCGCAGTTGAGCATCGAAACGTACAAGTCGAATTCAATACCCCCCGAGGTGGCGGGAACCAGTCGGTCTTGCTAAAGTTGACTGAGCTAGATTCGCAAGATATTGATGGCCAATTGCTTCAGAAAATTGGGATTTCGGTGCCTTTTTCTCAAGCCCGTTTGGGTAAATTAGTGCCTCATGGTGCCGCGGAACAGGCGCACTTGATGACGGACGATGTGGTGTTGCGCGTGGATGACATCAATATTATGGATGCGGTTCAATTGCGCGACCTGATTCGCGCATCGGGTCGTTCTGGAATCCCCAAACTTCAGACTTGGTTGGTAGTGCGTAACGGCGAACAGACGGCAATTTCCATTGCGCCCAAATTGGTGCAGGAAGGTGATCTGTCCATTGGGCGCATAGGTGCCGTTGTCGGTGCGCCGCCCGCGATGGCGACGATCCAATTTGGGCTGTTGGACGGTATTGGCGAGGCTATTCGTCATACGTGGGAAACATCCCTGCTGACGCTGCGTGTAATGGGTCAAATTGTGATCGGCGAGGCATCGCTCAAGAATCTCAGTGGCCCCGTCACAATAGCCGACTATGCCGGGAAATCCGCTGCGATGGGCTTTACGCAGTTTTTGGTTTTCCTTGCACTGATGAGCGTCAGCTTAGGGGTTCTGAATCTACTGCCGCTGCCGGTGCTTGATGGTGGGCACCTGATGTATTATCTTTGGGAGGCGCTTTCTGGGAAGCCGGTGGCGCAACTGTGGACTGAACGACTGCAAAAGGTGGGCTTGGTCATCCTGTTGATGATGATGTCCGTTGCAATCGTTAACGATGTTACGCGCTTGCTGCCATGACCATTCGGGCTTGTCCTCAATCTTCCGGACTACTTAAATTGATAAAAATGCAATTCAATCGTAATTTTCTGCGCCGCGTTTCCGTTGCAGCGGCGTCGCTTCTGGTGATTCAAGGGGCTTGGGCGGTGGAGCCATTTACGGTGAAGGATATTCGGGTAGAGGGTCTACAGAGAGCGGAGGCTGGGACGATTTTCGCCTCGTTGCCCGTTCGCGTCGGGGATACCTATAGCGATGAAAAGGCTGCTGCATCCATCAAAGCCTTGTTTGGTCTGGGATTGTTCAAGGACGTGCGCATTGAGGTCAATGCAGAAGTGCTGGTTGTTATTGTGGAAGAGCGCCCCACGATTGCAGAAATGGATTTTGTCGGCGCCAAGGAATTCGACAAGGACGTGCTGAAAAAGGCATTGGCCCAAATCGGTCTGGCTGATGGACGACCTTTTGACAAGGCCCTGGTTGATCGGGCCGAGCAGGAATTGAAACGCCAGTACATCAACCGTAGCATGTATGCATCCGAGGTGATCACCACGGTCACTCCCGTTGACCGCAACCGTGTCAATTTGAGCTTTGCTGTCGTGGAAGGCGAGCCAGCCAAGATCAGCGATATCCGCATTGTTGGTAGCAAGGCCTTTTCAGAGGCGACTTTGCGTGGACTGTTTGATTTGGACACCGGGGGGTGGCTCAGCTGGTACACAAAATCGGATCGCTACGCACGCGCCAAGCTAAACGCGGATTTGGAGGCATTGCGGTCCTACTATCTGGCACGTGGCTATCTGGAATTCAAAGTGGAATCCACCCAAGTTGCGATTTCTCCCAACAAGCAGGACATCGGCATAACCATCAATGTCAGCGAAGGGGATCAGTTTGTCGTTTCCAAAATCAAACTTGAAGGCAACTTTTTGGGGCGGGAGGAGGAATTCCGTTCGTTGGTTGCGATTCAGGCTGGTCAACCCTACAACGCCGATCAAGTAGCTGTAACGTCCAGAGCATTTACCGATCATTTTGGTAATTTTGGCTATGCTTTCTCCCGTATTGAGCCTCGAACGACGATTGACCGTGCCACCAACCGGGTCGAAGTGACACTTTTGGCCGACCCGTCGCGCCGTGTCTATGTCCGCCGTATCAATGTTGCTGGCAATGACCGGACGCGTGACGAAGTGATACGCCGTGAGTTCCGACAGTTGGAGGCGTCCTGGTACGACGGAGAAAAGATCAAGCTCTCGCGTAACCGCGTGGACCGTCTTGGCTATTTCAAGGAAGTGACCATGGACACTGCGGAAGTTCCCGGCTCGTTTGATCAGGTGGACTTGACGGTGACCGTTTCCGAAAAACCAACGGGAAGTATCAGTCTCGGCGCAGGTATTTCAAGTGCGGACGGTTTTGGCCTTTCGTTCGGATTCAAGCAGGACAATGCCTTTGGTTCCGGAAACTCGCTTGGCATTGAACTCAACACCAGCAAGCAGAATCGCACACTGGTATTCAACACAACCAATCCCTACTTTACAGAGGATGGCGTTTCACGAACGATCGACGTCTACCAGCGCAACACCAAACCCTATGTTGATATCAATAGTTACGCAATCGAAACAACGGGTGGAAGCGTGCGTTTTGGCGTTCCATTCACGGAATACGACACGGTTTATTTTGGTATCGGAATAGACCAGACTACCGTTGTGCCAGGATCATTGTTGCCTGTGGTCTATCAGGATTTTGCCAACCGTTTTGGTTTTACCAGTAACGCCGTGCCATTGACCGTCGGCTGGGGGCGTGATACCCGCGATAGTGCACTGGTTCCCACCATTGGCAAAGTGATCAAGACTTCTGCCGAGTGGAGCGTTGCGGGTGAATTGAAGTATGTGCGGGCGACTGCGAATTACCAGCAGTACATTCCTGTGACCAACAAGATTACCGGGGCGTTGAATGCAGAACTGTCGGTGGGGTCGGGAACAGGCGACACGCCATACCCCATTTTCAAGAATTTTTACTCCGGCGGCTTGGGATCGGTTCGCGGATTCGAGCAAGGCAGTTTGACGACCGGTCCGCAACGCAATTTGGGTCTCACCTCAACAGGGGGTACAAAAAAGGTGAACTTCAATGCTGAATTGCTCTCACCCCTTCCAGGTGGCGGCAAGGATCGCACACTGCGTGTATACGCGTTCATGGACGCTGGTGGGCTCTATGGTCCAGACGAAGCCATTCAGTTTTCCGATTTGCGTAGTTCCTATGGAATCGGAATTAGTTGGATATCCCCTGTGGGGCCATTGCGACTGGCTTTTGCCAAACCCATCAAACAATTTGAAAACGATAGAATTCAGTCTCTGCAATTCCAGATTGGAAGCTCCTTTTAATGAATACCTCAAAACGTCTCTGGTTGGCCACTGTTCTGCTCGCTGGCTGTGCCATCAGCGCAACCGCCCAGGATTTCAAGGTTGGCTACATCAACACGCAGACCATCACAACGCAGTCCAATCCCGCCAAGGCGGCGCAGTCCAAGCTTGAGCAAGAGTTCTCGAAGCGTCAGAAAGAGCTGACTGATCAGCAAGCATCGTTAAAGGTATTCGGAGAAAAATTTGACCGCGATGCGCCGACCCTGAGCGAGGGCCAACGCAGTGCGCGGCAAAAGGAAGGGGCCGAGATGTCCCGTGACCTTCAGCGCCGTCAGCGTGAATTTCAGGAAGATCTGAATGGTCGACGCAACGAGGAGCTACAGCAAGTGTTGGATCGGGCGACAAAAGCTGTCAAGCAGGTTGCTGATGCAGAAAAGTACGACATGGTTTTGCAGGAAGTGGTATACGTCAACACCAAGCATGATATTACCGAAAAAGTATTGAAGATACTTAACTCTGGCTCCAAGTGAGCTCTGGGCGACCGGGCCTGGAGTATGAAACTTGACTTGTCGTCGGTAATTGCCTCATTGGGCGGTGATCTACACGGTGACGGCTCCATCGTCGTGACTGGCTTGGCTCCATTGGAGCTAGCAAACGGGTGCGAACTGAGTTTCCTGAGCAATCCCCGATACCAGTCACAACTCGTTGCGTCACAGGCGGCTTGTGTCATTGTGGCGCCTGCCATGCAATCCGTAGCGATGGCGCGTGGGGCCTGCATCGTCACAGACCAGCCGTATTTGTACTTTGCACGATTGACCCAGCTCTGGAAGCGAGGTCGCGACGTAGGCAAGTCGAGTGGCATCCATCACAGTGCAGTGGTAGACGCGAAAGCGTTTGTTCATCCAACTGCGTCTGTTGGTCCCTTGTGTGTGGTGGAGCGCGGTGCCCATATTGGCGTCGATTCGGTGCTCAAGTCCCGTGTGACCGTTGGCGAAGATTGCGTCATAGGTGATCGATGCATCGTTCACGCCGGCGCAGTGATCGGCGCTGACGGTTTTGGCTTTGCACCCAATGGAGATGCATGGGAAAAGATTGAGCAACTCGGGGCGGTGAAAATCGGCAATGACGTGGAAATTGGTGCCAATACCTGCATAGATCGAGGCGCTTTGCAAGACACGGTGATTGAAGACGGTGTCAAACTGGACAACCTGATTCAAATTGGTCACAACGTACGGGTCGGGCGCAACACAGCTATGGCCGGTTGTGTTGGCGTAGCGGGCAGTGCGATCATTGGTGCACAGTGCACGATCGGTGGTGGGGCCATCATTTTGGGGCACCTGACTGTGGGGTCGCATGTCAACATATCTGCTGGAACTCTTGTGAGTAAGTCCATTTTGAAACCAGGACACTACACTGGCATATTCCCGATAGACGACAACGCAAGCTGGGAACGCAACGCTGCGTCACTCAAGCAACTTCACAATTTGCGAGATCGAATCAAGACTTTGGAAAAAGAGACAAAAAAATGATGGATATCCATGAAATTCTCAAACAATTGCCACACCGTTACCCGTTTCTTATGGTGGACCGTGTCTTGTCCATGGAAAAAGGAAAGTCCATTCAGGCTCTCAAGAATGTATCTATTAATGAGCCTTTTTTCAACGGGCATTTTCCGCACCGCCCGGTAATGCCTGGGGTGTTGATGCTAGAAGCCATGGCACAGGCTGCGGCGTTGTTGGCATTTGATACTGTGGGTGTTACACCTGACGACAAGACTGTCTATTACTTTGCAGGCATTGATGGTGCACGATTCAAACGCCCGGTCGAGCCCGGTGATCAACTGATCATGGACGTTGAATTGCTTCGGTTGAAGTCTGGCATTTTCAAGTTCAAGGGCGTCACACGGGTGGATGGAAACATCGCCTGTGAAGCAGAGTTGATGTGCACCATGCGAACCATTGCCTGACGGCATAAGGGAGTCACCGTGACAAATATTCACCCCACCGCGATTGTGGATCCTGCCGCCGTTCTGCATGATTCGGTGGTTGTCGGTCCGTATACCATCATCGGACCACATGTGCGCATTGGGGCCGGCACGACCGTTGGCTCTCATTGCGTTATCGAAGGTCACACCACGATTGGTTGCGACAACCGAATCTTTCAGTTCAATTCGCTCGGCGCTATTCCCCAAGACAAGAAATACGCTGGAGAGTCATGTGAACTCCAGATCGGCGACCGCAATACCATCCGTGAGTTTTGCACCTTCAATATAGGTTCGCCTGGTGACGTGGGTGTGACCCAAATTGGTCACGACAACTGGATCATGGCCTATGTGCACCTGGCGCATGACTGTCAGGTCGGTAGCAACACGATATTCGCTAACAACTCCCAATTGGCCGGTCATGTGCATGTGGGCGATTGGGTGATTTTGGGTGGCTTCACGGTGGTGCATCAGTTTGTGCGCCTCGGGGCACATAGTATGACGGCCATGTGCTCATTGCTGTTCGCAGATTTGCCGCCGTTTGTGATGTGTCAGGGGCAACCTGCCGCAGCGCGATCGATGAATTTTGAAGGCTTGCGCCGACGCGGTTGGTCACCAGAACGCATTGGCGGCATCAAGGCAATGCATAAAGCGCTCTATCGGGATGACCTTACTCTGGAGCAGGCAAAAACCCGTATTGCCGAGCTTGAAGACGACGAGCCGCAAACGGCCGTGGATGTTGCCATGATGCTGTCTTTTCTGGATCAAACCACGCCCCAGCGCGGCATTGTTCGCTAAGGACGGACCGAACCGGTGCAGCAGTCCGTGGCCCCCGCGCCGCATGCCAATCTCTTTGTCGCCATGGTCGCCGGAGAAGCGTCGGGGGACCTGTTGGGCGGGCTACTGCTGGATGGGTTGCGCACACGCTGGCCACAGTTGACTTGTGCCGGTATTGGCGGACCGCAAATGGCGAGTCACGATTTTGACGCCTGGTGGCCGCACCACAAACTGTCCGTGCACGGTTACGGTTGGGAGGTGCTGCTTCGTTACCGCGAGATAGTTGGAATCCGCGGCCAATTGCAGGCCTGTTTATTAAGGCAACGACCCGACGTGTTCATTGGCGTTGATGCGCCAGATTTCAATCTGGATTTGGAGCGCAATTTGCGCGAACAGGGCATCAAGACCGTTCACTTTGTTTGCCCGTCGATCTGGGCGTGGCGGGCAGAGCGGGTCGAGAAAATCCGCCGTAGTGTTGATCATGTGCTGTGTATTTTTCCATTTGAGCCGGAGCTGCTGGCGCGCCATGGCATAGCAGCCACCTACGTCGGCCATCCGCTGGCCAATGTGATTCCTCTGGAACCTGACAAGCTTGCTGCACGGGCGACGTTGGGTTTGCAGAACCAGGACCGGGTGCTGGCGCTATTGCCGGGCAGTCGGGCATCAGAAGTTAGACACTTGGCTTGTTGCTTCTTTAGGGCCGCAGCCCTCATAAAACGTGCGCAACCCGCTATAAAATTGATAGTTCCTGCGGTGCCGGCCTTGCACGGCGCAATCCAGCATGCCGCCGCCCAAGCGGGCATGTTGGAGCTGGTACAGATCATCGATGGTCAGTCGCACACTGTGCTGGCGGCGTGTGATGTGACGCTCATCGCCAGCGGCACCGCGACGCTGGAAGCGGCCCTGTTCAAGCGCCCCATGGTGATTGCATACCGTATGGGCTGGCTGTCCTGGCAGATCATGCGGCGAAAGCAATTGCAACCGTGGGTTGGATTGCCCAATATCCTGAGCCAGAACTTCATCGTGCCAGAACTGTTGCAGGAACGTGCCACGCCAGAGGCACTGGCGGGCGCCGTGTTGCAATGGTTCGATGACCTGGACACCCAACCGGCGAAAATGGCTGTCTTGCATCAACAATTTATGGCGCTGCATCACAGTTTGCGGCGAGATACCTCCACCTTGGCCACCCATGCGATTGAAAAAATTCTTGCACGCTGAGCAAGTGGCACTTTCTTGGGACACGTCTGGGCTGATTGCAGGTGTGGATGAAGCCGGGCGGGGTCCACTGGCCGGGCCGGTCGTGGCAGCGGCGGTGATATTGGATGAGCGAAATCCCATCAAGGGCCTGGCCGATTCCAAAGTTCTCACGGCGCGTCGGCGGGAGCAGTTGTTTGATGAAATTCGTGCGAAGGCCTTGTGCTGCTCCGTTTCTGAGGCCAGCGTCGACGAGATTGATGCGCTCAACATCCTGCAAGCCACCATGCTGGCGATGCGGCGAGCGGTGGAGGGCTTACGACTCAAACCGGCTTTGGTGTTGGTGGATGGCAACCGGCTGCCGCCATTAAGCATGCGTGCCGAGGCCATTGTCAAAGGCGATAGCAAGGTGCCTGCCATATCGGCCGCTTCCATCCTCGCCAAGGTTACGCGCGATCGCTGGTGCGCCGCATTGGATAAACAGTACCCGCAATACGGCTTTGCTGGACATAAGGGTTATGGCACAGCGGAGCACTTGCAGGCATTGCAGGCCCATGGTGCTTGCCCACAGCACCGTAAAACATTCAGTCCGGTGGCCAAGGTGTTGGCATGAGTGAAGCGGTCGCCATCACGTCGCGGGACAACCCGTTGCTCAAGGAGTTGCGCAGGGTCGCTCAGGACAATATCGCCTACCGCAAGGCTGGCCGGTATTGGGTCGAGGGTGATCACCTTTGCAGCGCTGCCCTGCAGCGCGGTCAACGGCCTGTCGTTGCTGTATTTGCAGAAGAATATTGGCCTCTAGCCCCCGTGGAATATGCGCAGACTGCTATTAAAAATATAGTAATCCCCAAGAAGCTGTTTGTCGAACTGAGCGGCCTGGAGTCACCCACTGGAGTGGGTTTTGTTCTGGAGCTGCCAGTCGATGTCGCAATGCAAACAGGCGTGGCCACTGTCATTCTTGACCGGGTGCAGGACGCTGGCAACGTAGGTTCCATCCTGCGCAGTGCCGGGGCTTTTGGTTTCAGGCAAGTGCTGGCACTCAAGGGAACAGCCGCGCTGTGGTCGCCCAAGGTGCTGCGTGCAGGCATGGGGGCCCACTTTGGGCTGCATTTGATTGAGGGGGCAAGTCTGGATGATCTGAAAGCCTTGCAGGTGCCCGTGGTGGTGACCAGTTCACACCATGGGGATTTGCTCCAGAACTTGCGTTTGCGCCAGCCGTGTGCATGGGCCTTTGGCCATGAAGGGCAGGGCGTTAGTCCGGAGTTGATGGCCCAAGCAAAAGTTCATGTTCGCATTGGTCAGCCTGGTGGTGAGGAGTCGCTCAATGTGGCCGCTGCCGCTGCGATCTGCCTGCATGCCAGCAGCCTGGTTGGTCAATAGGGAAATGCCTCCGGCTGGGCCCAGGGCGCCGCACCAGCCGCTATAATGAGAGGCTTTCCAGAAAACAGCCGTCCCAAGCGCATTTCAAGCACCTTTCCCAACCAACAACAGCCGCCAAGAATCGTTCTTGAGCACGCTTGGGCGCACCCGTAACACAGTCGGAGAACCCAGTGCTTTTGTCTCTCAAGGGAAACACCCCCCCCGCCATCCTGGCGCTCGCAGACGGCACGGTCTACATTGGCAATTCCATTGGAGCTAGCGGCTCCACGGTCGGCGAGGTCGTGTTCAACACGTCCATGACCGGCTACCAGGAGATCCTGACAGATCCCAGCTATTGCCAGCAGATCGTGACCCTCACCTATCCCCATATTGGCAACTACGGTACCAACCCTGAAGACATTGAGTCGGACCGGGTGCACGCGGCGGGGCTGATCATCCGCGATCTGCCCATGGTGGCCTCCAACTTTCGCAGCACCGCAACCCTGAACGAGTACCTGGTCAACGCCGGTACGGTGGCCATTGCCAACGTGGACACCCGCCAGTTGACCCGGCAATTGCGCACCCAGGGAGCACAAAACGGTTGCATTCTGGCGTTGGCTGCTGGCGAGGCGGTTAGCCCAGCGGCGATAGAAAAAGCCATCGCTGCCGCCAAGGCCGCACCTTCCATGTCGGGTTCGGATCTGGCCAAAGTGGTGTCTGCAACTCAGACCACACAGTGGACCGAAACAGAGTGGACTTTGGGCACAGGCTACGGCGAGCAAAAAGCGCCAGGTTTTCACGTCGTCGCTTACGACTTTGGGGTCAAGAAGAACATCCTGCGCATGTTGGCCCAGCGTGGTTGCAAGGTCACCGTGGTACCCGCGCAAACGCCGGCTTCCGAAGTGCTTAAGTACCAGCCAGATGGTATTTTTCTGAGCAACGGCCCGGGCGACCCTGAGCCCTGCGACTACGCGATTGCAGCCACCCAGGAATTGATCGAAAAGGGCATTCCGACCTTTGGCATTTGCCTGGGGCACCAGATCATGGCGCTGGCCTCCGGTGCCAAGACCTTCAAGATGAAGTTTGGCCATCACGGAGCTAACCATCCGGTCAAGGATCTGGATAGCGGTCGCGTTTCCATCACCAGCCAGAACCACGGTTTCGCGGTGGATGAGCGCACGTTGCCAGCCAACCTGCGTGCTACCCACATCAGCCTGTTTGACAACACATTGCAGGGCCTGGAGCGGATCGACAAGCCGGCCTTCTGCTTCCAGGGTCACCCCGAAGCCTCGCCCGGCCCGCACGACATTGGCTACCTGTTTGACCGTTTTATTCGCTCTATGGAAACGGTGAGGGTTCAGCGCGCATGAGTTTTTACGGAGTCACCGATTTGTGGACCTATGTGATTGGCGCGTTTGGCATCATCTTGTTGCCCGGCCCCAATTCGTTGTTTGTCCTGTCGGTTGCCACGGCGCGCGGCGTCAAGGCGGGTTACCAGAGTGCCTGCGGGGTGTTCGTGGGCGACACCATTTTGCTGATGCTGACTGCGTTGGGGGCCGCCAGCCTGTTGCGCAGCAACCCGGGGCTATTTACGGTGGTGAAGTACGCTGGCGCGGCCTACCTGGCCTGGTTGGGCCTGAACCTGGTCTGGGCTGCCATCCAGAAGTGGCAAGGCTCGGATGTGGCCGACGTACCCGTGGAGCTTGCCGCCGAAGCGTCAGTCAACCTGGCGCGTCCATTCAAGCGGGCGTTGGTCATAAGCCTGCTCAACCCCAAGGCGATCCTGTTCTTGCTGTCATTCTTTGTGCAGTTCATTGACCCGACGTATGAGACGCCCGCCATTCCGTTTTTGATACTGAGCGCCATCGTCATGGCCTTCAGCGCCCTGTATTTGTCCGCGCTGATTTTTGCCGGTGCCCGGCTGGCGCAAGTGTTCAAGGTTCGCAGGCGCTTGTCTGGAAGTCTGTCCAGCGCCGTGGGTGGATTGTTTTTGTGGTTCGGTGCCAAGCTGGCCACTGCAAGCCTGAATTAATTGAAGAAAAAATAAAGAGCACCAAAAGCTACGAGTTCCAACATGCCAAAACGTACCGACATCCAAAGCATCCTCATCATCGGCGCCGGGCCAATCATCATTGGCCAGGCCTGTGAGTTCGACTACTCCGGCGTGCAGGCCTGCAAGGCGCTGCGCGAAGAGGGTTACAAGGTCATCCTGATCAACAGCAACCCGGCGACCATCATGACCGACCCGGCCACGGCGGATGTGACTTACATCGAGCCGATCACCTGGCAGACGGTCGAGAAGATTATTGCCAAGGAGCGTCCTGACGCGATTTTGCCCACGATGGGTGGCCAGACCGCGCTCAATTGCGCGCTGGATCTGTGGCACAACGGCGTGCTGGCCAAGTACACGGGCGCAGCCACCGGAAAACCGGTGGAGTTGATCGGTGCCACGCCCGAGGCCATCGACAAGGCCGAAGACCGCCTGAAGTTCAAGGACGCCATGACCAAGATCGGTCTGGGCTCGGCCCGCTCCGGCATTGCGCACAGCATGGCCGAGGCTTGGGACGTGCAAAAAACACTGGGCTTCCCCACGGTTATTCGCCCCAGCTTCACGCTGGGCGGCACCGGCGGTGGCATTGCGTACAACCCTGAAGAGTTTGAAGTCATCTGCAAGCGTGGCCTCGAAGCCTCGCCGACCAACGAACTGCTGATCGAAGAGTCGCTGCTCGGATGGAAAGAGTACGAGATGGAAGTGGTGCGCGACAAGGCGGACAACTGCATCATCGTCTGCTCCATCGAGAACCTGGACCCCATGGGCGTGCACACTGGCGACTCCATCACCGTGGCACCGGCGCAGACGCTGACCGACAAGGAGTATCAGATCTTGCGGAATGCCTCGCTGGCTGTGTTGCGCGAAATTGGTGTGGATACCGGTGGATCGAATGTGCAGTTCTCCATCAACCCGGTGGATGGTCGCATGATCGTGATCGAGATGAACCCACGTGTGTCGCGCTCGTCGGCATTGGCGTCCAAGGCCACGGGTTTCCCGATTGCAAAGATTGCCGCCAAGCTTGCGGTGGGCTTTACTCTGGACGAACTGCGCAACGACATCACCGGTGGTGCAACCCCCGCATCGTTTGAGCCCAGCATCGACTACGTGGTTACCAAGATTCCTCGTTTTGCGTTCGAAAAGTTCCCCACGGCCGACAGCCGCCTGACTACGCAGATGAAGAGCGTGGGTGAGGTTATGGCCATGGGTCGCACCTTCCAGGAGTCGTTCCAGAAAGCACTGCGCGGCTTAGAGGTGGGCGTGGACGGCATGAACGAGAAAACCCAGGACCGAGAAGTGCTGGAAAAAGAGCTGGGCGAGCCCGGCCCCGAGCGCATCTGGTACGTGGGTGATGCCTTCGCGCAAGGTATGAGCGTGGATGAGGTGTTTGCGCTGACCAAGATCGACCGCTGGTTTCTGGTGCAGATCGAGCAGATCGTCAAGATCGAGCTGGAGATTGAGCAGCTGCCCGTGTCTGACAGTGGCACCGCGCTGGACCGCATCGACGCCGCCACGCTGCGCAGCCTCAAGCAAAAGGGTTTTTCGGACCGCCGCCTGGCGCGCCAGTTCAAGACCACCGACAAGGCGGTGCGCGAAAAGCGGCACGCCCTGAGTGTGCGCCCCGTGTATAAACGGGTCGACACCTGCGCGGCCGAGTTTGGCACCAATACCGCCTACATGTACTCGACCTATGAGGCAGAAGGTGCCGAGTGCGAGGCCGCACCCACGACCAACAAGAAGATCATGGTGCTCGGTGGTGGCCCGAATCGCATTGGCCAGGGTATCGAGTTTGACTACTGCTGCGTGCATGCTGCGCTGGCCATGCGCGAAGACGGGTACGAGACCATTATGGTCAACTGCAACCCCGAGACCGTGTCCACCGACTACGACACATCGGATCGCCTGTACTTCGAACCCTTGACGCTGGAAGACGTACTGGAAATCGTCGACAAGGAAAGGCCGGTTGGCGTCATCGTGCAATATGGTGGCCAGACTCCCTTGAAGCTGGCGCTTGATTTGGAAGCCAATGGTGTGCCCATTATCGGCACCAGCCCGGACATGATCGACGCGGCGGAAGACCGCGAGCGATTCCAGAAACTGCTACATGAGTTGAAGTTGCGCCAACCGCCCAACGCTACAGCCCGTACTGAACCGGAAGCGCTGGAAAAAGCCGCTGCGCTGGGCTATCCGCTGGTGGTGCGCCCCAGCTACGTGCTGGGTGGCCGCGCCATGGAAATCGTGCACGAACAGCGTGACCTAGAGCGCTACATGCGCGAGGCGGTCAAGGTCAGCCACGACTCACCGGTGCTATTGGACCGCTTCCTGAATGATGCCATTGAATGCGATGTGGATTGCATCCGCGACTCTTCGGGCGTGACCTTTATCGGCGGCGTCATGGAGCACATCGAGCAAGCGGGCGTGCACAGCGGTGACTCCGCCTGTTCTTTGCCTCCGTACAGCCTGAGCGCCGCCACAGTCACCGAAATCAAGCGCCAGACAGCCGCCATGGCTGCTGCGCTGAACGTGGTGGGGTTGATGAACGTGCAGTTTGCCATTCAACACCGTGACGGTCAGGATGTCATTTTTGTGCTGGAGGTCAACCCCCGTGCTTCCCGCACTGTGCCGTTCGTGTCCAAGGCTACCGGCATCCAACTGGCCAAGGTGGCAGCGCGCTGCATGGTCGGTCAGTCGCTGGCGTCGCAAGGCATCTCCAAAGAGGTGACTCCACCGTACTTCAGCGTCAAAGAGGCAGT
>CAJAVE010000331.1 GCA_903945325.1 uncultured beta proteobacterium
CAGGAAAATGCGGTGGTCCAGTCCGACGTTGAATCCGCACAGTTTCATATTACGCGACTGCCTTCAGGATTTGGCCCGCAGCCCGGTGGTCCAGCGCCGCCTTGATAAAGGCATTGAACAGCGGGTGACCATTCCACGGGGTGGATTTGAACTCCGGGTGAAACTGTACGCCGATAAACCAGGGGTGCACCGCCTGTGGCAATTCGACCATTTCCGTCAACTGCTCGCGCTGCGTGAGTGCAGAGATAACCAGACCCGCGGTTCGCAACTGATCCAGATAGTTGACGTTGGCTTCGTATCGGTGACGGTGGCGCTCGGTCACCACATCACCATAAATCTGGTGTGCCAGTGTGTTCTTGGCGACGTCGGAGCTTTGGGCGCCCAAACGCATGGTGCCGCCCATGTCTGAGTTTTTGTTGCGGGTTTTGATGGTGCCGTCAGCGTCCTTCCATTCGGTGATCAGAGCGATGACCGGGTTGGGGCTGTCTGGCTCGAACTCGGTGCTGTTGGCGTCCTTGAGCCCCGCCACATGGCGCGCAAATTCGATAGTGGCTACTTGCATGCCCAGGCAAATGCCCAAATAAGGGACCTTGCGTTCGCGTGCAAAACGGGCTGCGCAAATCTTGCCTTCAATGCCGCGCTTGCCGAAGCCGCCAGGCACCAGGATGGCGTCGAACTTGGCCAGGCGTGACACGCTGTCAGGTGTGATGGTTTCGGAGTCGATGTAATCGATCTTGACTCTGGCGTGGTTCTTCATGCCAGCATGCCGCAGGGCCTCGTTGAGAGACTTGTAGCTGTCTGACAGGTCGACGTACTTGCCGACCATGGCAATACTGACTTCAGATTGAGGGTGCTCAGTTTCATACACCAACTCGTCCCAGCGCTTGAGGTTGGCAGGCGGCGTGTTCAGACGCAACTTGTCGCAGATCAGCCCGTCCAGGCCCTGCTCGTGCAGCATGCGCGGAACCTTGTAAATGGTGTCGACGTCCCACATGCTAATGACGCCCCATTCGGGCACATTGGAGAATAGAGAAATTTTGGAGCGCTCTTCCTGTGGAATGGGGCGGTCTGCGCGGCAAATCAGCGCATCGGCCTGGATACCGATCTCGCGCAGTTGTTTGGCAGTGTGCTGGGTGGGTTTGGTCTTGAGTTCGCCGGCGGCGGCGATCCAGGGTACATAGCTCAAGTGTACGAAGGCACTGTTGTTGGGGCCGAGCTTGAGGCTCATCTGGCGCACGGCTTCCAGGAAGGGCAGTGACTCGATGTCGCCCACGGTGCCACCAATCTCCACAATCGCCACATCCACTGCGTCGGGTTCGCCAAAGCGGGCTCCGCGTTTGACAAACTCCTGGATTTCGTTGGTGACGTGGGGAATGACCTGCACGGTCTTTCCGAGGTAGTCACCACGGCGCTCCTTGTCGAGCACGCTTTTGTAGATCTGGCCGGTCGTGAAGTTATTGGCCTTGCGCATGCGCGACTCAATAAATCGCTCATAGTGGCCCAGGTCCAGATCGGTTTCAGCGCCGTCGTCGGTGACGAAAACTTCACCGTGTTGCAGGGGGGACATCGTGCCCGGATCGACGTTCAGATAGGGATCGAGCTTGATGAGGGTGACTGTCAGGCCCCGCGATTCCAGTATCGCAGCGAGGGAGGCTGAGGCGATTCCCTTGCCAAGGGAGGACACCACACCGCCGGTGACGAAGACAAATTTGGTCATGTCAGGGGGAGCTTGTGGGCTCAGGGAGCTGGTAAACGAAGATTATAGAGGTGCAGCTCTGCTACATTGCCTCCCATGAATGATCTTGCTGGAAAACACATTGTTCTGGGCCTCACTGGAGGCATTGCCTGTTACAAGGCTGCCGAGTTGTGTCGCGCTTTGATCAAGGAAGGGGCGACCGTTCAGGTAGTTATGACTGAAGCGGCGACCCAGTTCATTACGCCAGTGACCATGCAGGCTCTGTCCAATCGTACAGTCTATGGCTCACAGTGGGACGCGCGTGAGCCCAACAACATGGCGCATATCAACCTCAGTCGGGAGGCCGACGCCATACTGATCGCGCCCTGCAGCGCCGATTTCATGTCCAAGCTGCTGCATGGCGGCGCCAACGATCTGCTTAGCCTGATGTGCCTGGCGCGCCCGATTGATAAAGTACCACTGCTGATTGCTCCGGCCATGAACCGCGAAATGTGGGATCACCCGGCCACGGTGCGCAACCGGGTGCAGTTGCAGGCTGACGGCTGCACCGTGCTGGGTGTTGGCACGGGCGACCAGGCCTGTGGCGAAACCGGCGACGGACGTATGCTCGAACCCTTGGAACTGCTGCAGGATGTGATTACCTTCTTCCAGCCCAAGATTCTGGCGGGGCAAAACGTTCTGGTCTCTGCTGGCCCCACCTTTGAAGCCATTGACCCGGTTCGTGGCATTACCAACCGTTCCAGCGGGAAGATGGGTTTTGCCATTGCCCGAGCGGCCCAGGAGGCCGGAGCGCAGGTCACGTTGGTGGCCGGGCCGGTGTCACTGTCCACACCACGCGGTGTATGGCGCATTGACGTGCAATCAGCATCAAATATGCTTGCAGCCCTCGTGGAATGTGCGCAAGCAGCTTCTGTTTTTGTAGCAACCGCAGCGGTGGCAGATTGGCGACCAGTGCAAGTGGCAGACCAGAAGATAAAAAAAGATGGTTCCGGCCAGCCCCCCACGATGTCGTTTGTCGAGAACACCGACATTCTGGCCACGGTGGCGCAGTCGCCTCGAGCGCAAAGCGGTGCGCTCTATTGCGTGGGTTTTGCCGCCGAGAGCCACGATTTGCTGGCCCACGCCACGGCCAAGCGCCTTCGCAAGGGTGTGCCACTGCTGGTAGGCAATATCGGTCCCGCCACCTTTGGAAAGGATGACAACGCATTGCTGCTGGTGGATGCCAATGGCAGCCGTGAGCTCCCGCACAACACCAAACTGGCCCTGGCCCGACAGTTGGTCGCCGAAATTGCGGCCCGCCTTCCCCATTCCAAACCCAACCAAGCATGAAAATTGACGTCAAGATCCTCGATAGCCGCCTGAATGACCAGATGCCCGCTTACGCCACACCGGGCAGCGCCGGGCTGGACCTGCGGGCGTGCCTGGCCGAACCACTCATGCTGGCGCCCAACGCCTGGCAACTGGTGCCCACCGGCATGGCCATCTATCTGCAGGACCCGGCCTACGCGGCCCTGATCCTGCCGCGCTCAGGTCTGGGCCACAAGCATGGCATCGTGCTGGGAAACTTGGTGGGTCTGATTGACAGTGACTACCAGGGCCAGCTGATGGTCAGCGCCTGGAACCGCAGTGACGTGGCTTTCACGATTGAACCCATGGAACGCATCGCTCAACTGGTCATCGTCCCAGTGGTGCAGGCCCAGTTCAATATCGTGACGGATTTTGAGGCAAGCCAGCGCGGCGAAGGCGGTTACGGTTCCACCGGGAAATCCTGATGTTTTGCTATTGAATTGATAGCTGCTTGCGCACATTCTACGGGGCCTTGAGCCCTATTTTGCCAATAATTTCAGTGCAATGTGTGATCAGTCGGGTCATCTGTTGGTGCGATCTGAAGTTTGAAAAAACCGGTACCACAGTTGCCCCGACCGACTTCTTCTTCGGTCGCTTCACGCACCGCCTCGATCTGGATACTGATGCGAATGGCAATGCCAGCCAGAGGGTGGTTGCCGTCCAGCACCACGTGGTCAGGGTAAATGTCAGTGACGGTGTACAGCGTGTCTCGTGGCGCATTCGGGTTGCAGCCTTCCGGCAGTGCGCTTCCCTCCATAGTCAGGCCAGTCTGCAAATCTGCGGGGAACAGGTGTCGCGGTTCCAGAAACAGCAACTGGTCATTGAAGTCGCCAAACGCCTGTTCTGGCTCAATCTGCAATAGCAAGTTCGATCCTGCGCTGTAGCCCTGCAAAGCCGCTTCCAGCACGGGCAACAAGTCATTGCCACCGACCAAAAACTCGACTGGCTCGTCCAAAACGTCCAGTTCTTCGCCCAAAGTGTCTTTTAGCGTCCAGGTCAGGGCAACGACGCATTGTCTGTTGATTTCCATAGGCGAGAATTGTCCCATGAACACTGATGAACCCCTTCAACTTCTGGGTGGCTTGACACCCAAAACCTTCATGCACCGCCATTGGCACAAGAAGCCCATGGTTATTCGTCAGGCCATTCCGGGTTTCATGCCGCCTTTGAGCCGGACTGCGCTATTTGAGCTTGCGGCTCAGGACGAGGTGCAATCACGATTGGTGGTGCAGGCGAGTGCGGATGGAGCCCGAAACTGGCGCTTTCGGCATGGCCCGTTCGCGCGCAAGGCCTTGCCACCCTTGAAGCAGGCGGGCTGGACCCTGCTGGTACAAGGAGTGGACTTGCTGGATGACAAAGTTCATGGATTGATGAACCAGTTTCGCTTCGTGCCCGATGCCCGTCTGGATGACGTGATGATCAGCTACGCCACCAATGGCGGTGGTGTGGGGGCGCACTTCGACAGTTACGACGTATTTTTGTTGCAGGCCCATGGCCAGCGGCGATGGCGCATTGGTCGTCAGAGGGACCTGAGCCTGCAACCGGACATGCCACTCAAGATTCTGGCGCATTTTGAACCCGAGATGGAGTTCGTCCTCGAACCAGGAGACATGCTCTATCTACCTCCTCGCTATGCACATGACGGCATTGCTGTGGGGGAGTGCATGACCTATTCCATAGGATTTCGTTCCCCCAGCAGAGGCGAGTTGGCGGGAGAGTTGTTGCAGCGACTGGCGGAGGATGCACAGGACTCTGTGGGTAGTGGCCTGTACAGTGACCCCAAGCAGCCGGCACTTCACGCGTGCGCGGAAATTCCGGATGCATTGGTTGCCTTTGCCAGTCAGGCGCTGACCGATGCCCTGGGCGATCCGCTGGCAATACGGCGTGTTTTGGGTGAATACCTTAGCGAACCAAAGGCGCATGTCAGCTTTGGGGCCAGCCAGCCAGAGGTGCTGGACCGGGCATTGACATTGGACCGGCGCACCCGGATGATGTATGACTTGCACCATGTGTTTGTGAACGGTGAAAGCTTTCTGGCATCGGGTCGGGACGCACAACTAATGCGCCGCCTGGCCGATCAGCGACATCTCGCTTTGGCTGACGTCAAGCGACTCAGCGGCCCAGCCCGTTCGTTGGTGGAAGAGTGGTGCACAGCGGGGTGGATGTATGTTGAAACCTGAATCCGGAGGAAATCCGCCGGTGGGGACATTTGCTGGTCCCACCGAGTTTGCCAATGCGATACGCGATGCCCTTGCGTGTGCAGCCCGTGAGGGTTGGTCGTCCATGGTTTGGAGTGACGCCAGTTTTTTAGACTGGCCAGTAGGTGAGCGGGCAGTCATTGAGTCTCTGAACGCATGGGCTGGAAAGGGCCGCCATCTGGTCATATTGGCACATAGCTATGACGGCGTTTTGAAGCACAAGCCCCGATTGGTGGGCTGGCGCAAAATGTGGGACCACATCGTTGACTGCCGTGTTTGCAATGCGCTGGACGCCAGTGAAATGCCCAGCGCTTTGTGGAGCCCACATTGGGCTTTGCGTCGCCTGGATACTGTGCGCTGCACCGGAGTCGCTGGCCTGGAGACGCAGAGGCGTGTCCTGTTGAAGGAAGAGTTGGACGAGTGCAGACGGCAGAGTTCACCTGGTTTTGCGGCCACAACGCTGGGGTTGTAAGTGTCAACTAGAGGGTTTTCCCGCGTATTTCTGTGAAATACCTGTATACTCGGGGGTTAGGCAAAAAGAGATCGAATGCTTTTTGTCTGAGTCTGGGCGGCGCGCTGCTTTGACAATTTCGAAAAATTGTTTCGTTAACTCACTCTAGTTTTTAAAATGAACAAATCACTCGTCTTGGCAGCCGTTATCGCTGCCGCTGCCCTGGCTGCTTGCGGTAAAAAAGAAGAAGCGCCTGCTGCACCCGCACCCGCACCTGCTGCTGCACCTGCACCTGTTGCCTCCGCTCCAGCAGCTGACGCATCGGCTCCAGCCGCCGCTCCAGCAGCTGACGCATCGGCTCCGGCCGCCGCCGCTTCCGAGCCAGCCAAGAAGTAATTCTTTGCGCTCAGTAAAAAGGCCACCGCAAGGTGGCTTTTTTACGTCTGTAGTGTGGCATCAGAGGAGATGCTCTCCTCTGATGGGGGCTCTACTTGATGTCGTCAGCAATGACTTTGACGATGCGCTGTGCGCTGGCTGAGGTCTCAGCTGCGCCTTTGGCATTCAGCACAGAAACAGTGGTCACATTTGCCGCACTGCGTACGGCGATCTGGAATTTAGCCGCGTCCGAATTTTTGTCTGAACTGCTGAACAGCTTGCTGAAAAAACCGGGCTCGGTATTGTCCGCATTCAGTGGAACGTAGCGCACGAAATACACACCCTGTTTGCGGTCTCGGTCTTCGACGGTAAAACCGGTGCGATCCAGCGCAAGCCCAACCCGGCGCCAGGCACTATCAAAGCCTTCTTCGATACGAATTGCGGGCTGTCCATTTTCTGTAGTCACCACCGCCATCTTTTTCTCGACGCCTGCGGTTGCCATCAAAGTCTTGGCTTCCTCCAGCGTTGCACCCAGCTTGACCATCAGGCGTCGCAGGAATTCTGCTTCCAACTCGGGGTCAACGGCGCGAGGTTGCCAGACGGTACTGTCTTTTTGGTTGCTACTGAAGGTTTCTACCATGCCACGGTGGCTGATGAAAATCTCTGTTTCACCAGAGGCGCCTCGCTCCAAACGCGTGCGGAACTTGTCACGCTCAGCCGTGGAGTACAGAGCATCAAGTAACTTGCCCAACGACGCACGAATGAAATCCTGTGGCAGTTTGGCGCGATTCTCTGCCCAGTCCGTCTCCATGATGCCCAAGGTATTTTGGTCCACTGCCAGCAAGAAGCCGTTTTCTTGCCAGAAGTCCTTTACAGGTTCCCAAAGTTTTTCAGCGGGTCGCTTGACCACTAGCCAGCGCTGGTTGCCTGCGCGTTCAATGCGCACATCGCCTATCGCCGCAGGTGCTATCGCGGGAGCAATGTTCGCAACGGGCTGGCCGGACTTCATTGCGGACGCGGAAACCGAGCCTCCTACTACCGCGTAATGTGTGTCTTTGGATAATTGTGTCAGATCCGGCGGAACGTCCAGAGTTGGTGCTTTCACGCTCGTGGCGCTACGGTAGTCCACTTTGTCGGTGTCCAGCGTGCCACAGGCCGTCAGAGAAATTGCTACGCTAATGAGCGTCAGTTTGAAAATTGGGTTCACGAATATCCTCAAAATGGAAGGAAAGCTTATATCAGGCCGGTGGCGTGCATCACACGCTCCAGCTCAGGCTGATTGGCTGGCGTGAGCTGCGTCAGTGGCAGACGCAGCGTATGCCCGCACAGACCCATGCGCGCACTGGCCCACTTAACCGGAATAGGGTTGGATTCTACGAACAGGGCCTTGTGCAATGGCAGCAGCTGAAACTGGATTTTCATCGCGCGTTTCACATCTCCAGCGATAGCAGCTACACACAACTCGTGCATCAAACGGGGTGCCACGTTGGCCGTCACACTGACATTGCCGTGCCCGCCACACAGCATCAGGGCCACGGCCGTCGGATCATCGCCGGAGTAAATGGAAAAGCCTTTGGGCGCCTCTTTGATCAGCCACTGCGCGCGTTCTATATTGCCGGTTGCTTCCTTGATGCCCACGATGCCGGGAACTTGCGCCAATCGCATAACTGTGTCGTGTGCCATATCTGCCACTGATCTGCCGGGCACGTTGTAAAGCACCACAGGCAAATCGACTGCCTCGGCAATAGCCTTGAAGTGCAGGTACTGGCCCTCTTGGGTGGGTTTGTTGTAGTACGGTACGACCTGCAACTGGCAATTTGCGCCAACCTTCTCGGCAAATCGCGCCAACTCAATGGCTTCCGCAGTGGAATTCGCGCCACAGCCCGCCATGATGGGCGCGCGTCCAGCAGACTGCTCCACCGACACGCGGATGATTTCGCAATGTTCTTCGACGTTGACCGTGGGTGATTCGCCCGTGGTACCCACCACACCAATGCAATCGGTTCCTTCTGCAATGTGCCAATCGATCAGCTTTCGCAGCGCCGGGTAATCTACGGAGCCGTCGTCCTGCATCGGAGTGACCAGCGCCACGATGCTGCCAGTGATGGGGCCTTGAAGTAAGTTCATGTCAGTTATTGGTTCGGTAATGGGCCATTTTACTCAGAGTGCACACCGTGCTGATTCCAGTAACTGGGCCACTGCATTTCGTGGCCGAACCGCAGCAATCCTCTGGACAAATCGCGGCGGGTTGTCTAGAAATCCGTGCTCGTATGCGACCACCTGAAGGCTTGCAAAAGTGCGCAACAGCTCGCCTGGCTGCAGCAAAAAGTCCGCTCGGGAGGGCCGCCCCCATTTTTCATTGCCCGATGCGAATGTTTCATATAGCAGCACGCCGCCTGGCGCCAGACTGCCAAGCACCACAGGCATCAAGGGTCGCCAAAGGTAATTGGTAACGATGACAGCGTCAAAGCTGCGCTCCTGGCCGTCAATAACCAGTGGCCAAGGCTCATTCTCTATGTCAGCGCGCACCAGTTCGGCGTTCGGCACCTGCCGTTGCGCGTGGTCGACCTCGCGGTCAATGCCGGTCACTGTGTGACCACGGTCGGCAAACCACCGCAGGTGTCTGCCGGATCCACAGGCCACGTCCAGTACGGTCGATTGGGTTTCCAGCAGGTGCGACCACCGGACGATCCAGGCTGAGGGACTCAAAAGCAGGCCCACACCTGATTGGCCATTTGGACCATGAAATCGGGTTGCAGATACAGCAAAAAGACCCCCGCCAATACCACTGTGGCTAGAGCGAATAGTAAAAGCTTATTCTTCTTACTCATTGCGCTGCGGCTCCGAGCGGTAAACGGCGTTCGATGGCAGCCTCTTTGACTGGCAGGTTGATCAGCGCCGCTGCCACACCCAGTCCTATGGCGATATACCAGACGATGTCATAGCTGCCGGTCCTGTCATACAGGTAGCCACCCAGCCAAACACCCATGAATGATCCGATCTGGTGGCTGAAGAATACAAAGCCACCCAGCATCGACAGGTGCGCCACACCAAATATCTGAGCGACTGTGGCGTTGGTAGGCGGCACAGTAGACAGCCACAGAACCCCCATGACGCTGGAAAACACGTAGACGCTGGCGGGGGTCAGAGGGGCAAGCAAGAACAGACTGATAGCGACGGCGCGCGCCAGGTAGATGAATGCCAGTATATTTTTCTTCGGGAATTTCTGGCCCAGCACTCCGGCCGCATAGGTGCCGAAAACGTTGAACAGACCAATCAGCGCCAGGGCATAGCTCGCCACTTGTGGCGACAGCCCCTTGTCCCTCAGGTAGCTGGGCATATGCACACCGATGAACACGACCTGAAAACCACAGACAAAGTAGCCTGCCATCAGCAGTTGAAAGCTGGGGTACTTGAATGCTTCGCATAGGGCGTGGCCAATGCTTTGGTCGCGTAACAGTACGGCGCCACCTCCAAAAACCGGTTCCCGCAGACCCCAGGACAGAGGAATCATCAACAGCGACGCTGCACCCAAAATGACCAAAGCTTCTTGCCAGCCAAAGTGGCTGATCAGGAAACCTTCGGTGGGCACCATCAGAAATTGTCCAAACGACCCAGCTGCTGCTGCCACCCCCATGGCCCAGGACCGCTTGTCTGCGTGGACGTTGCGGCCAATCACACCATAAATGACAGCATACGTCGTGCCTGCCTGCGCCATGCCGATCAGTACACCGGTGCTCAGCGCAAACATCGTCGGGGTAGTGGCGTTTGCCATGCCCATCAGTCCCAGCGCGTTCAATATTGAGCAGGTGATGATGACTTTAAAAGCACCAAACCGGTCGGCTGCCATTCCGGCAAAAATACCAAAGACCCCCCAGACCAGGTTCTGGATGGCAATCGCCATGGCGAATGTTTCACGGGACCAGTTATGGGCCTGGGTGATGGGCTGCAGCCACAGGCCAAAGCCGTGGCGAATCCCCATGGACAGTGTCACGATGAGGGCTCCGCAGGCCAGGACTTGCAGTGTGGAAAGAGGCTTGTGGACAGTATGCATGGTGTCAATTGTCACCAATCCCGTTGGACCGCGCTCGCTGAAGTGCAATGAATGCACCCGTTTGGCTGTTTAAACGTACAGCCAAACGGTCTTGCGCGATTACAATGCCGCCCTATGTCAGCCAAACCCACCCCCGAATATTCTGAAGGCTCCATCCGGGTCCTGAAGGGCCTGGAGCCTGTCAAACAGCGCCCGGGTATGTACACCCGCACCGACAATCCATTGCACGTCATTCAGGAAGTGCTGGACAACGCGGCCGATGAGTCCCTCGGCGGTTTCGGCAAAAAGATCAAGGTCATCGTGCATAACGACGGGTCTGTCACCATTGAAGACGACGGTCGTGGTATCCCGTTTGGCATGCACCCCGAAGAACAGGCACCTGTCATTGAATTGGTGTTTACCCGGCTGCACGCGGGTGGCAAGTTCGACAAAGGTAAGGGAGGTGCCTACAGCTTCTCTGGCGGCTTGCACGGTGTGGGTGTGAGCGTGACCAATGCCCTGGCCAAGCGGCTGGAAGCTACGTCCTACCGCGAGGGCATGGTCGCTGCGCTGGTTTTTGAAAACGGAGATGTCACCGAGGCGTTGCAAACCCGAAAAATCGGCGAAGGCGACCGCAAGTCCGGCACTACCGTGCGCGTCTGGCCTGATGCCAGGTATTTCGAGTCTGCCGTACTGCCCATGGCAGAACTGACACACCTGCTGCGCAGCAAAGCCGTACTCATGCCCGGCGTCAGCGTGTCGCTGTTGGTGGAAAAGACCAGGGAAACACAGACCTGGCTGTACAAGGGGGGCTTGCGCGACTACCTGACGCAGACTCTGAACGGCGAACCGGTCATCCCGCTTTTCGAAGGCGAAGGTTTCGCCGACGCGCAAAGTGACAATTTCGCCGAAGGCGAGGGTGCATCGTGGTGCGTTGCCTTTACCGAAGACGGCCAACCGGTGCGTGAAAGCTATGTCAACCTGATCCCCACCAGCGCCGGTGGCACGCACGAAAGCGGTCTGCGCGATGGCCTGTTCACCGCCGTCAAGGGCTTTATTGAACTGCATTCACTGTTGCCCAAGGGCGTCAAGCTAATGCCCGAAGACGTATTTGCCCGCGCCAGCTATGTGCTGTCGACCAAGGTGCTGGACCCGCAGTTCCAGGGCCAGATCAAGGAGCGGCTCAACTCGCGTGACGCCGTGCGGCTGGTCTCCAGCTTTGTGCGTCCCACGCTGGAGCTGTGGCTCAACCAGCACGTTGAATACGGCAAGAAGTTGGCCGAGCTGGCCATCAAGGCTGCGCAAAGCCGCCAGAAGGCCGGTCAAAAGGTGGAAAAGCGCAAGAGCTCAGGTGTTGCGGTACTGCCCGGCAAACTCACCGATTGCGAAAGCAAAGACATTGCCTACAACGAAGTATTTCTGGTTGAGGGCGACTCAGCTGGTGGCAGCGCAAAAATGGGACGCGACAAGGAAAACCAGGCTGTTCTGCCCCTGCGCGGCAAGGTCTTGAACACCTGGGAAGTGGACCGCGACCGTCTATTCGCTAACACCGAAATTCATGATATTTCCGTGGCCATTGGCGTCGACCCGCATGGACCCAACGACGCGCCGGATATGAGTGGCCTGCGCTACGGAAAAGTCTGCATCCTCAGTGACGCGGACGTCGACGGCTCCCACATCCAGGTGTTGCTGCTGACCCTGTTCTTCCGGCATTTCCCCAAACTCATTGAAACCGGTCATGTGTATGTGGCGCGCCCCCCATTGTTTCGGGTTGACGCTCCAGCGCGCGGGAAAAAACCGGCTTCCAAGGCTTACGCGCTGGACGAAGGTGAATTGACCGCCATCCTGGACAAGTTGCGCAAGGAAGGCGTGCGTGAAGCTGCCTGGACCATCAGCCGCTTCAAAGGTTTGGGCGAAATGAATGCCGAGCAATTGTGGGACACCACCCTCAACCCCGATACGCGCCGGTTGATGCCGGTGATGCTGGGCGCGATTGACTTCGGCCAGACCGAAGCCCTGATCACCAAGCTCATGGGCAAGGGCGAAGCCGCTGCGCGACGTGAATTGATGGAGTTGCATGGCGACTCCGTCGAAGTCGATGTTTGATATTTGCTATTAATCTTATAGCTGGTTGCGCAGTATTCATAAGGGCTAGACCCTGATTTATCATATATTTATGGACCCATCCAACCCCGATCTTCTGGCACCTGCTGAACCCGGTGACGACGAGCTGAATTTGGCAACTTACGCGCAGCGTGCCTACCTGGAGTACGCGTTAAGCGTGGTCAAGGGGCGCGCCTTGCCCGATGTGTGTGATGGGCAAAAGCCCGTGCAGCGGCGCATTCTGTATTCCATGTCGCGTATGGGTCTGGGTTTTGGTGGGCCGAATGGCAACACCGGCGCCCGCCCGGTCAAAAGTGCCCGCGTGGTGGGTGATGTGCTGGGCCGCTTTCACCCGCACGGTGACCAGGCCGCCTATGACGCGTTGGTGCGTATGGCGCAGGATTTTTCGCAACGCTACCCGCTGATCGACGGCCAGGGCAACTTTGGCTCGCGTGATGGAGACGGCGCTGCCGCCATGCGCTACACCGAAGCCCGTCTGGCCAAGATCACCAGCCTGCTGCTGGACGAAATCGACATGGGCACGGTGGATTTTCAGCCCAATTACGATGGCTCCACCGAAGAGCCGCGCCAGTTACCTGCCCGTCTACCGTTTGCGCTGCTCAATGGTGCCAGCGGTATTGCTGTCGGCCTGGCAACCGAAATCCCCAGCCACAATCTGCGCGAAATCGCTGAAGCCTGCGTGGCGCTGATCAAAACGCCCACGCTGGCCGACGACGCCCTGGCCGCGCTGGTGCCCGGTCCCGATTACCCGGGTGGCGGGCAGATCATCAGCAGCCCCACCGATATTGCCGATGCCTACCGCACCGGTCGCGGCTCGCTCAAGGTTCGCGCCCGCTGGAAGATTGAAGACCTGGCACGCGGCCAGTGGCAACTGGTGGTGACCGAATTGCCGCCCGGCGTCAGCAGCCAGCGCGTGCTCGAAGAAATTGAGGAGCTGACCAACCCCAAGGTCAAAGCCGGCAAAAAGGCCTTGTCGCAGGACCAGAACCAGCTCAAGGCCAGCGTGCTGTCGGTGCTGGACGTGGTGCGCGACGAGTCCAACAAGGACGCCGCAGTGCGCCTGGTGTTTGAGCCCAAGACCAGCCGCATCGAACAGCAGGAGTTGATCACGGCGCTGCTGGCCCACACCAGCCTGGAGACATCGTCGCCCATCAACCTGACGATGATTGGTCTGGACGGTCGCCCTACGCAAAAGTCGTTTCGCCAGATGCTGCAGGAGTGGATTGCCTTCCGTCAAACCACGATCGAGCGGCGATCACAGCACCGCCTGTCCAAGGTGCTGGACCGTATCCATATCCTGGAAGGTCGCCAGACCGTCTTGCTCAATATTGATGAGGTGATCGCCATCATCCGGCAGTCGGATGAGCCCAAGGCGGCTTTGATTGCGCGCTTCAATCTGAGCGACCGTCAGGCCGAAGACATTCTCGAAATTCGCCTGCGCCAATTGGCCCGACTGGAGGCGATCAAAATCGAGCAAGAGTTGTCCGAGTTGCGAGGCGAGCAGGGCAAGCTGGAAGAAATCCTGGGCAACCCCGCCGCGCTGCGCCGCCTGATGATCAAGGAGATCGAGGCGGACGCCAAGTCCTTCGCCGACCCACGCCGCACGCTGATTCAGACCGAGAAAAAGGCCGTACTGGAGGTCAAGGTGGTGGATGAGCCCGTCACGGTGGTCGTCAGTCAGAAAGGCTGGGTGCGCACCCGCACGGGCCATGGCCACGAGGCTTCCAGCTTCGCTTTCAAGGCGGGCGATGGCCTGTATGGCACGTTTGAGTGCCGCAGTGTGGACACGCTGCTGGTGTTTGGCTCCAACGGGCGCATTTATTCAGTCGCTGTCTCTCTGTTGCCAGGAGGGCGGGGCGATGGCCAGCCGGTCACCACGTTGCTGGAGTTGGAGAGTGGCACGCAATTGTTGTACTACTTTGCAGGTCCCGCCTCGGCCACGTTGTTGCTCAGCAGTACGGCGGGCTATGGTTTTATGGCGACTGTGGACAACATGGTGTCGCGCCAGAAGGCCGGCAAGGCGTTTGTGACCTGCAACGAGGGCGAAAGCCAGTGCTGCCCCTCGCTGGTGTCGGGGGCACATGGCAGGGTTGCGGTGGCGGGAACACCTGCGACCATGGTGGCGCCTGCGACGCACGTGGCTTGTGCCTCTGCCGGTGGGCGCATTCTCACCTTCGAAATCACCGAACTCAAATCCATGGCCAATGGTGGGCGCGGTCTGATGTTGATTGATCTGGAAGCCAAGGACACCCTGGCCGGCGCTGCTGCCTACACACGCAGCATACGCATTGAGGGCATTGGTCGAGGTGGAAAAGAGCGAGAAGAAACGCTGGAGATCCGAAGCCTGAACAACGCCCGCGCTGCCCGTGCCCGTAAAGGCAAGGCGGCGGATTTGGGGTTTAAGCCAGCAAGCGTTACGCGGGTGGAGTAGACCGCTACAGGGCTACGCGTGCTGCCCTTGCCGACGCAGCGCAGCGCCAACAAGAGCCCTTTGCATCACACCCGGTGACACGGGTTTGATGCAGTAGCCGTCTACAGTTTCGGCCATTGACTTTTTGAAATCGGCTGGTTTTCCAGACCCCGTGATCATGATCACTACAGCGTTGGGCATGGTTCTGCGCAATTGCGGCAAAAAGGCCCAACCGTCAACCTCGGGCATATAAATATCCAGCAAGACAAAGTCAGGCTTGTGTTGTTGCACCAAACGGATGGCTGTCGCGCTGTCAGGCGCGCAATGCACATCGGTGCAACCCAAATGCGCTAGCACGTTGACAATAAACTCTCGTGAAAACTCGTCATCGTCAATCACCAGATAGGTGCTTTGGCCCAATTTTTGTTCTGTCATAGCCCTCTCCTCGCGTCTGCAACTTGTCGGTTGTGTGGTTGGACATCCAAGCCTGTTTCAGAGCGTGCCGTGGCACTACAGCGTGTGAAACTGGTGTGGATTGTCAAACGGCTTGCGGTGGATGTCTAGTCACCCATTTGTGGGGGCGTGGCCAAATTGGCCGAGGTGGACATCGGCTGAGACAAATGGTCCAGAATCCGGGTCTCGACATGGGAAAAAATCGTTTGTAGCCCCGCGGACAGCTCCATGCAGCTTCGTGCATCGTCGGCTCGACCGGCGGTCTCAATCCGCTCGCACAGGTCGCCCAGTGTCATCGCCCCGACCGAACGGGAAGCAGATTTCAACTTGTGGGCCTCGGCCGTCATGGTCTTTGTGTCAGCAATTGCCACCGCTGTTGCTATGGCAACCAACTGGTTGCGGGTCAATTCAAGATACCGGGTAAGCAACCGGGTCTGCACGGCTGGGTTGCTACCAATCATCTGCGTGAGTGCACAAGAATTCCAGAGCGCCGACTCGGGCGGTGCGGCGGACTCGGGGGGTTCTGGTTCCAGCAGGCTTGCGGTTGGGAACCATTTGGCCAGCATCTCAGCCAAGGCATGCATGCGCAGGGGCTTGGTCAGGTAGTCGTCCATTCCGTGGACTTTGCAGCGTTGGGACTCGCCTTGCATGGCGTTGGCCGTTACTGCGATGATGGGCATGCGCGTACCGGGCGGTTCTTCGCGGCGGATGGCCTCACTCAAACCAAAACCATCCAGATTGGGCATTTCGCAGTCGGTCAGCAACAACGCATACCGCCCACTGCGCCACATCGCCAGCGCAATTTGGCCGTCATGCGCTTCTTCAACGGCGTAGCCCAGCAGGCCCAACTGCTGGCGCATCACATCGCGGTTGGTTTCATTGTCTTCTGCCAACAGAATCAGGCCGCTGCGTGGCGCGCCGGTCTGGTCGGCTCGACCGGTAGTGGCTGATGTGCGTGCACGCGGGGTCTTTCTTGCGTCCAAAAATTGTCCCGTTTCGGTGCCACCGGCCTCGGTCAGAACCACCCTACGCGCACGGTCACTGTGGTGCGCAGGTTCCTCCGCGGACCCGGGTGCGCAGGGTTGCAGCGGCAACTGTACAGTGAACGCGGAACCCTCACCCAGCGTGCTCGTGGCGTATATGTGCCCCCCCAGCAACTCGACCAGCCGTTGGGTAATACTCAGGCCCAATCCGGTTCCGCCAAACGTGCGCGCGGTACTGGCGTCGGCTTGCGTGAATGGTTGAAACAGCTTGTTCAGGCTTTGTGGCGTCATACCAATACCGTTGTCGTGAATGCGCAGCTGAACTCCTGTACTTCCGTCGGGCAAACTGCAACGCTCAACCCGTAGCGCCACTTCGCCGCTGCGGTCGTCCTGGTTTGCGGTGAATTTGATTGCGTTACCCAACAGGTTGAGCAACACCTGCCGCAAACGCGTTGGATCGCACATCATCCAAGCCGGCAATTCGGGCTCTACAAACACTGACAGTGTCAACTTCTTGACCTGCGCTGCGGTGAGCATCAACTGTGCCACGCTCTCGACTACCCCACGCAGGTGCGTTGGCAATATTTCAAGCTCCAGCTTGCCTGCTTCGATTTTGGAGAAATCCAGGATGTCGTTCAGGATGCTCAGGAGTGATAGCGCCGAATCGTGGACCGTGCCCAGCATGCGGTGTTGTTCGCGTGACAAAGCGGTCGTTTGCAATATGTCGATCATCCCCACAATGCCGTTCATAGGCGTGCGGATCTCGTGGCTCATATTGGCCAGGAAGCGCGACTTGGCCTGGTTGGCCACTTCGGCAACCTGCACCTGTTCGCCCAACCGGTGGTTGGATTCGAGCAGTTTGAGTTCTGTTGTCTTTAGTTCCGTTACGGCTTTGCCAAGCTCTGCGGTCCGCTGGGTTACCAACTCCTCAAGGTGACTGCGGTGCTCCCCGAGTTCACGTTCGACGGCCTTGCGCTCGGTAAAGTCACGCGCCACGGACAGACTGCATTTTTCACCGTTGACGGTAATGACGTGGGAGGACAGCAGAACCGTAACCATACTTCTGTCGTGTCTAAGAAAATCAGTCTCCATGTTCCTGACTTCGCCTTCGCGCTGGACGGTGTCAAACAGCGTGCGCCGGGCGTCGAGGTCGTTCCAGATGGCGATGTCCTCTGAAGTCCTGCCAATCACATCGGCCCGTGTGTGCCCAAGAAGCTGCACAAAACCGTCGTTCACTTCCAGAAAGCAGCCGTCCGCCAGCCGGTTGATGCTGATGGCGTCCGGACTGGTCTGAAAAGCCGTGTGGAAACGCTCCTCGCTGTCGCGAACGGTGGTCAGC
>CAJAVE010000332.1 GCA_903945325.1 uncultured beta proteobacterium
CTGCATGTCCGGTTCGATGAGGGGGATGTGGAAACGGGGATTCTTGCCATGGGCCAATAAAGGCACCGAATCGTAGATACGAGGCGGCCAACAGAAACTGCTTCGTGACGGGAATCTACCGCGCCACATCTCTACTCTACCCTTCTGGCTCAAATTGGCAAGTTCAAGACTCACCCCGGTGTGGCCCTTTCTGTATGCGTAGCAAACACGGTCCACCAACTCTTTGAATAGTGCATATGCTTCGCCGATGAGGCGAGCAGCGTCGTCAAAGAAGCCGGTCGTGTCGACCAGTGAATAGTCAAAGGTAGTTTCGATCTTGCGATCTAAAAACCATGATTTCAACGGCGCATGTTGTGCGGGAGTGGCGAACAAAGCGGTGTTGAGCGTGTCCACTTTCGCGAGCGAAGCCAACGACGTTGAATAGTCTTCAAGGGAGCTTGGGCTTGTTTCTGCGCCATCTTTTTCTTGTTGCTTAAGGATGTTGACTTCTCTTACTGAAGCAAAGTAGCGTTCGACCAACTTTTCAACGTAGAACACGGTTCCATACACCGTGCATGGTTGGCCACAGCGGCCACACTGGATCTTGCTACCAACTGGGCTTGTTGCATCCTCCGAGACGAAAGCACACTGGTTGCAGCGGTAGATGGACATAGGTGTATGTGTGACTTGGTTGTAGTGTGCGGAGTACGCAACGGTGATTCGATTTGGCCTTTCAAGGCGTTTGCGATTCGCCCATAGGCTCCATGGTATGGATTAGATGTGGTTTGCCGGGCGTTGTGCAGATTTGGGTCGAAAGGCTTTGCACACTGTCGTTTCCGTTTCCAGATACGGCCCGCCAATCAAATCAATGCAATAGGGAACCGCGGCAAAGATACCGTTGACCAATTGCTGCCCATCGGCGTCCTTCAGGCCTTCCAACGTTTCGGCAATCGCCTTGGGCTGGCCCGGCAGGTTGATGATCAGGCTTTTGTCCCGGATCACGGCCACCTGGCGCGACAGGATCGCTGTGGGCACAAACTTCAGGCTGATCTGGCGCATTTGCTCGCCAAAACCCGGCATTTCTTTGTGCGCCACCGCCAGCGTGGCTTCGGGTGTGACGTCACGCAGCGCGGGGCCGGTGCCACCCGTGGTCAACACCAGGCTGCAACCCGCGTCCACCAGCTCAATCAGCGCATTGCTGATCCCTGGGGCTTCGTCCGGTATCAGTCGGGCTTCAAAGGTCAAGGGGTTGTGCAGGGCGCGGGTCAGCCAGTCCTTGAGGGCGGGCAGGCCTTTGTCTTCGTAGACGCCGCTGGAGGCGCGGTCGCTGATGGAGACGATGCCGATCTTCACGGCTTCCAGTGTTGGCAATGTTTCGCTCATCAGGCATCGGCTCCCGGGTTCGGTGGCAGGTCGTTGGCCCCAGTGCTGCTGTCGGGCGCACTTTGTGGGCGCATCAGGTGCTCGCGCACGATCTGGAAAATGTCGCGGTAGGCACGGCCGTGGCGTATCGCTTCGCCGGGTTTCTCGGGCTTGGCATCTTTGCGCGCCTGGCGAATCAGCGCACGCAGTTGCTGCACATCCGTGGCAGGGCAGATGTTGACCCACTGACCGACTGCGTCATCGTCTGCAATCAGGCGGTCGCGCCATTGTTCGGATTGGTGCAGAGACAGTGTTTCCAGGGCCGATGGCGTGTGCTGTTCTACCAGCGCAGTGCGAATGGCGTCCAGCGTGGCGGGCTCCAACTGGCGCATGCGTTTGCCAATGAACTGCATCAGGCGCCGACGCCCTTCGAAGTTGGTGATGCGCTTGTACTCGGCAATGGCTTCGAGCAGCTTGTCCGGAAGTTCCAGGCGCTTCAATAGCTCCGCACGCAGCGTGAGCAGATCTTCTCCCACCTTTTGTAACTCGGTGCTTTCGCGTTTGAGGTCGGTGCGGCTCTTTTCATCCGTTCCCTTGAGTTCACGTTTGAGTTCCAGATCAAGCTCGCTGCCCTCAGCCACGAATTTGCCTTTGACGAAATAGCCTTTTTTTAGTTTGCTCATATGTCCAAGTATCATAGCCTCCGCTATGAAGAACCCCCATCCCCATCCCCAGTCCGCCGCAAAAGGCACCCTGACCACCAAACCGGCGGACAGCGGCTTTGCCTTTAGCCGTCCCTTTTTTGAATCGTTGACAGACAAGGCACTGGCCCACGCCAAAAAGCTGGGCGCCACCGACGCTGGGGCCGAAGTGTCCGAGGGCTGCGGCCTGAGCGTATCGGTGCGCAATGGCGAGCTGGAAAACGTGGAGCGCAACCGTGATAAGTCACTGGGAGTGACCGTCTACGTAGGACAGCGCCGGGGCAACGCCAGCACCTCCGATTTTTCCGATGCGGCGATCCAACAAACTGTGGCAGCCGCCTACGACATTGCTCGTTTTACAGCCGAAGACCCCTTTGCCAGCTTGCCCGATGGCAAAGACATTTCACCCGTAGCTGACCGCGAGCGGGATCTGGACCTGTTTTTTCCCTGGGCGGTCACCAGTGAAGAGGCCATGCGCCTGGCCCTGGAGTGCGAAGCCGCTGCTCTGGGGACCAGCAAGAAGATCACCAACAGCGAAGGTGCGGCGGTGTCGGCCCAGCAGTCGCACTTTTTCAGCGCCCACACCCACGGTTTCAGGGGCGGCTACGCCAGCTCCCGTCACTCCATGTCGGTCTCGCCCATTGCGGGAAAGGGCCGGGATATGCAGCGCGACAGTTGGTACAGCTCTATGCGCCACCCCGATGCGCTGGCAACTCCGCAAGCAATTGGCCGCTACGCCGCTGAGCGCGCCCTGAGCCGTTTGAAGGCCCGCAAGATCGCCACGGTGGAGTGCCCGGTTCTGTTTGAGTCTCCACTGGCCGCCGGGCTGGTGGGTGGGTTGGTGCAGGCCCTCAGTGGCGGAGCGCTATACCGCAAAAGCACCTTTCTGCTCGACTCGCTCGGCAAGATGGTTCTGCCACGCCACATCGACCTGACAGAAGACCCGTTTGTGCTGCGTGGCAAAGGCAGTTCACCGTTTGACGGCGAAGGTGTCAGCGTGAAGGCTCGCAAGGTGATTGATGCGGGCAAGGTTCAGGGCTACTTCCTGAGCAGCTACTCGGCACGCAAGCTGGGCATGCAGACCACTGGCAATTCGGGTGGCTCACACAATCTGATCTTCACTTCGCGCCATACCAAGCCCGGCGATGACCTGGATGCCATGTTGCAGAAGCTGGGAACCGGTTTGTTTGTGACCGAGCTGATGGGGCAGGGCGTGAACTATGTGACGGGTGACTACTCGCGCGGGGCCAGTGGGTTCTGGGTGGAAAACGGCCGGATCGCCTACCCGGTGCATGAGATCACGATTGCGGGGAATATGAAAGCGATGCTCAAGGGAATTGAGGCGGTGGGGGCTGATACCTACAACTATGGGGCCAAGACGGTGGGATCGATTTTGATTAACCGGATGAAAGTTGCCGGTAGTTGAGGTTTTTACCTGCGGTGCTTTTGTAGTCCCCACTCTCCCCCAACCCCTCTCGCCCCGCCGGGCGAAAGGGGGGCTTTAACAGCCGATTTGGCTACTGTGCGCCGAATACGGAATCACGGGCGGTGCGTTGCCAACGTGGTCTGCGTTTGAAGATTTCGAGCGGGGAGTTCCGAGCACCGGAGTCGGAGCGGCAGGAGATCGGTAGTGATTTGAGGCGCTAGCCCTCGTGAAATAAGCGTAGATAGCTACCAAATGTATAGCAATTCCACCACCCGACGCTCGGAACTTCACCGCATGAACTCTATGCACGAAACGGTAGTGGCAACGCCTCGCCCGTGATTCCGTATTCGGCGTGACGAAACCAAATCGGCTGTTAA
>CAJAVE010000333.1 GCA_903945325.1 uncultured beta proteobacterium
ATGGTCAGACGCGTAAAGCTAAAGCCGAGGCCTGGCGCCTTACCAAAGAGCTCCTCCATCAACGCTGCGCGTTGCTGGTCGCTCATACGGTGCTGGATCAGCCAGGCCGATGCGTCGGTGATATTGGCGCCAAAGCCCACCATCTGCTGGTATCGTTTGCTGGCATCAACTTCGATATTCAATGGAAGCACCTGCGTCGAAGCAAAGTAGGTGTCAGGTTCCGGTGCCAGAAGCTTTGACTGATCAGTCAACGTCACCCAACTTTGGACGACCCGCTGTTGAACCGGCTCACCACCAATAGCCTGTGGCTTCGGTATCGTTGAGCAGCCCGCCAAGGCAATGCCTGCTGAGACAAGAGCTACGCGTGCTGAGGTCAACCAGAACTTCATTACTAATCTTCCATTATTTTGTTTGCACAAACGCTCTCTACAAGCGCTGCTCGGTCGTATTGTCAAAGAGCGAGATTTTTGCAACGTCGATATTGAAACGGACAATTTCGTCCACACAAAATGCCAAATCGCCGGTTACCACCGAAGACAACAACGTGCCACCGAAGTCAACCCAGACAACATGGTGATTACCCATGGGTTCAATGACGGACACCGTGCCCTGCCACTCGCCACGGGTGTGGATGA
Organism: uncultured beta proteobacterium; assembly: GCA_903945325.1. Taxonomy (GTDB): domain Bacteria; phylum Pseudomonadota; class Gammaproteobacteria; order Burkholderiales; family Burkholderiaceae_C; genus Allorhodoferax. Next base: position 636 of record CAJAVE010000333.1, read on the forward strand.
GGAGATTCTCCGGGCGAATGCCCAGGGTGACTTCCTGTTCCTGTTTTAGCACGGTTGTGATTGGGTAGCACGAGACATCCAAAGCCAGCTTGCCGGAAAGAAAGACCGATTTACCGGAAGAAGACAAGCCCAATTTTCCAGTCAACAGGTTCATGCCCGGGGAGCCCAGAAATCCGGCGACAAACAGGTTCTCTGGCTTCTCATAGACATCGGCTGGCGCACCAATTTGTTGAATCTTCCCATTGCGCATCACCACAATGCGCGTGGCCAAGGTCATGGCCTCCACTTGGTCGTGCGTCACGTAAACCATGGTTGAACACAAGTTCTTGTGCAGCAACTTGAGCTCGCGGCGCAACTCGGCGCGCAGCTTGGCATCCAGATTGGACAAGGGTTCATCGAAAAGAAAGACACCTGCCTCGCGCACCAATGCCCGCCCGATGGCAACGCGCTGGCGTTGACCGCCCGACAACTGCGACGGTTTGCGGTGCAGAAGCGATTGCAGTTGCAACATCTCTGCTGCGCGGTTAACCCTTCGCTCAATCTCTGCTTTGGGCGTCCCGTTGATACGCAATCCAAAGGACATATTGCGCTCCACCGTCATGGTCGGATACAACGCATAGGATTGAAATACCATGCCGATGTTGCGATCGGTCGGATCAGCCCAGGTCATGTCAGTGCCGCCGATATCAATGCGCCCTGCAGAGACATCAATGAGTCCGGCAATGCTGTGCAGCAAGGTTGACTTACCGCACCCCGAGGGGCCAAGCAACACCAGGAATTCTCCGTCGACGACATTCAGACTGAGATCTTTGATGACCTCGCTGTGTCCAAACTGGATACTCAGGTTGTGAATCTCAACGCTAGCCATACTTAACCCTTCACTGCGCCAGCGGCAATGCCGCGCACAAACCAGCGACCCGAAACAAAATAGATGATCAACGGCACCATCGACGTCAGAATCGTGGCGGCCATGTTGACGTTGTAGAGCCGTGTGCCCGTTGTGGTGTTGATCACATTGTTGAGTTGCACCGTCATGGGCAGGTTGTCCCTGCCCGCAAACACCAGCCCCAGGATGTAGTCATTCCAGACACCCGTCACTTGCATAATGGCCGCCACGATGATGATGGGCGTGGACATAGGCAACATCAACTGCACAAAGATACGGAAAAAGCCCCCGCCGTCGATGCGCGCAGCTTTAAACAACTCTTGAGGTATCGACAGGTAATAGTTGCGAAACAGCAGCGTCATCACCGGCATGCTGAAAACAACGTGGATCAGCACAATGCCAGGCAACGTGCCAAAGAGACCCATGGTTGCCAATATGCGCACCAGCGGAAACATCATCACCTGCACTGGGATGAAAGCGCCCATCATCAGGATGCCGAACAATACTTGCGATCCGCGAGGACGCCAGAATGACAACGCGTAACCGTTGAGCGCACCGAGCAGGATCGGAAACAGGGTACTGGGGATGACGATCCACATGGAGTTCCAGAAGCCGCCACGAATGCCATCACAGGAGACTCCCGTGCAGGCGGAAGACCAAGCGGCAACCCAGGGCTCCACCGTGATGCTCACCGGAAATGCAAAGATGCTGCCCAGCCGGATTTCGTCCATGGATTTGAACGAGGTCACCAGCATGATGTACAGCGGCATCAGGAAGAACAGCGACGCAGACAGCAGGAAAGCGTAGACGCCAATGCGCGCCGGATTCAGACGCATCGGACGCCGCATGGGGGACACTCGTGCGGCGTTGCCCGTCATTTCAATGCTTCCTTCCTGGCCGCCCGACTGCGGGCGTAAAGGATGGGTGCAACCAATGCGGCCACCGTTAAAAGCAACACAATGGAGCCCGCTGAGGCCAACGCAATATTGGCGCGACCAAAGAGATGGTCCATGATGAATTTGGCAGGGACTTCACTCGCAGTGCCTGGACCGCCTTGCGTCATGGATACAACGGAGTCAAACACTTTCACTACCGCCGTCAATAGCAACACAAACACCGTGGCAACGGATGGCCCGATCATCGGCAGAACAATGGAAACATACACACGCCATGTCGGAATGCCATCCAGGCGCGCAGCCTTCCAGATTTCGTCATCAATTCCCCGCAACCCCGCGAGCAGCATGGCCATCACAAGTCCTGAAGCTTGCCAAACGGTGGCAATCACGATGGTGTAGATCACCATGTCCTGGTCGATGATCCAGTCAAACGTGAAATCTTCAAAACCCATCTGCCGAACGGCCTGTTGGATCCCGTTGCCTGGATTGAGCATCCACTGCCACACCAAACCGGTCGCAACAAATGACATCGCGTAGGGGTACAAAAAGACGGTGCGAAAAATCCCCTCCCCCATCACTTTTTGATCAATGAAAACCGCCAGCAAGAAGCCAATCAGCATGCATGCGGCGATGAACAGCACGCCGTACAAAGCCAGATTTTGCAGCGACAGCATCCAGCGGTCGTTGTTGAACAGCCGCTCGTACTGTGCGATGCCCACCCAATCGTCAGACGGAAAGGTGCGTGAATTAGTAAACGAGATCTTTAGTGACCACAGTACCGTTCCCATGTAGGCCACGATGACAGTGATGGCCATGGGCAACAATGCCGCCCACGATACTGCGTGTCGAAGGAATTGCCTGGGATGAACTTTCATGACAGGAGCAAGACCACTAATTTGCCAAAGCAGAAGCGATGTCTCTTTGCACCTTTTCAACCGGTACATTCTTGTTCCAGTAGGCGGTCAAAATATCGTTCAACGCGCCATTCTGGTCGGGGTTCATGTACACCTCCCCATTGCCCAATTGACGGGATTTGTCCTTCATGATGGCCAGACCCTTTTGGGCGCAAATATCCATCTTGGAAGAGTCCACATCCGTGCGAACTGGAATTGAGCCCTTCTTGTTGCTGAACTCCACCTGCGTTGCAGGGACCAGCATGATCCCGGCCAGCATCTTCTGTGCCTTGATCGCGTCTGCATTTTTTGTCTTTGGAAATACGAACACGTCGCCTTGAATGATGTACGCAGACTTAGGACCAAATCCCGGAATGCAGCCATAGTCTTTTCCTGGTTGCTGATTGGCCAGTGCGAACTCGCCCTTGGCCCAATCCCCCATGATTTGCACACCCGCCTTTCCGGTAATCAACATCGCAGTGGCATCATTCCAGTTACGCCCCGGGGCCGCCTTGTCAACATAGGACTGCAGACGTTTGAAATTCAACAGGACTTCCTTGAACGCTGGCGACTGAATCGCCTTCGCATCGTGATCACGGAACACTTTCAAATACAGATCCACTCCGCCCACGTTTGCCAGCATCGCCGTAAAGACGATACTTTCCTGCCACGGCTGGCCACCATGTGCCAGTGGTATCAATCCTGCCGCTTTCAATTTGTCCAGAGCTGAAAAAAGCTCTCCCACGCTCTTTGGTTCGTCTGCAACTCCAGCCTGCTTGAAAGCAGCCTTTGAATACCAGAACCAGGTTGGCATGTGAATATTGACGGGCGCGGCATAGAAATGCCCTTTGACACGAACCACATTGAGTACGGATTCGGGCAGGAACTTATCCCATCCATCCCGCAGCGCCACATCGTCCACGTTGTTGAGCATGCCCTGCTCAACCAGATCGAGGAACTGCTTCGATGTATTGAATTGCGCCGCGGTGGGCGGGTTGCCACCCACAATGCGGTTCACTGCGACCGAGCGGGCTTGCTCGCCTACGGCAATGGCCGTGTCCACCCACACGCCACCCGCTGCGGTGTAGGCGTCTGAAAATTTCCGCACCGCCGCAGATTCGCCACCCGATGTCCACCAGTGAATCACTTCGGCTTTTGGTCCGGCAGCATGCACCGTAGTCAAAAACGACAACAGTGAAATGAGCAATAGCGCCTGTTTGATTGAGCGTGACATCACAGTGTGCCTCCCAAAAATGCCCGATACCACTCGCCGCTGGCTTTCAGCGTGCGCTGCTGTGTTTCAAAATTCACATGTGTCAAACCAAAACGGCGAATGTAGCCCTCGGCCCATTCAAAGTTGTCCAGCAAACTCCAGGCGAAGTACCCTTTGACTGGAACACCCATGTCCACAATCTTCTTGGTCGCCTGAAGGTGGCGTATCAAATAACTTCGACGCTGAGTATCTTCAATTGAGCCAGATTCCGTCACAACGTCGTCGTACGTCGAACCGTTCTCGGTGATGTATATCTCGGTCGGCCGGTAATCGCGCGAAACCCGGTTCAGCAGCCGCACCATGCCGTCGGGCGACACCTCCCAGCCAAACGCTGTTCGCTCAACGTCTTTGGTTTCAACCACCCGCGTGGACATTGAGCCCACACCCGGTGCGTCGGCCACGATTTCCGGGAAGTAGTAGTTCACGCCCAAAAAGTCTGTGGGTGCTGCAATGGTCGCGAGGTCGCCCTCCTGCACTACCGGAGCGCTTTCGCCCAGCAGATTCCAGATGTCCTCTGGATAGCCTCTGCCATACAACGGATCCAGGAACCAGCGGTTTCGCAATCCATCGTGCCTTCGCGTCGCCGCAGCGTCCTGCATGCTTTCAGACGCAGGTTGCAAAGGATGCAAACTAAGTGCGGCTCCTATGCGGGCATCAGGAACATTGCGCCGAATGACCGGTATTGCTTGGCCGTGTGAAACCAACACGTTGTGGCACACCTGCAACGCAGTCTTGAAATTCCTTATTCCGGGTGCATGCACGCCCTCGTAGTTGCCGTGAAATGCCGTGCACCAGGGCTCATTGTGGGTAATCCAATGTTTGATGCGGTCACCGAGATGGCCACTGACCACATCGGCGTATTCCACAAAGGCATCAATGGTGTCCCGATTTGCCCACCCACCCTGATCTTGCAAAGCCTGCGGCAAGTCCCAGTGGTACAAGGTGACCCACGGCTCCAAGCCCCGCTCCAGCATGCCATCGACCAAACGGGAGTAGTAGTCAAGCCCCGCCTGATTGGGAGTTTTACCTCGTCCCTGCGGAAAAATTCGGGGCCATGCGATGGAGAATCGGTAGGCATTGCTTCCCAGACTGCAGGCTAAATCAAGGTCCTCAGGCCAGCGATGGTAATGGTCGCAGGCGACATCGCCATTGGAGCCGTCACGAATGTTGCCGGGCAAGGCGCAGAAGCGGTCCCAGATGGACTCGCCCCGGCCATCTTCACGTGCAGCCCCCTCAATTTGGTAGGAGGATGTAGAACTTCCCCAACGAAAATCACGCGCGAAGTCGCTACGCTGAATAGATGTCAGGTCTGGATTGCTATTGAACATTGCTGGTGGTATCTCGCATATTGTTTTCGCGTATTCATGCGTGGGCGACTGCTATGGAAGAACGCCAGGTAACACTGATGGGGAACTCCCTGACAATGGAATGACTCGAACCGTAGCAAAGGTTGAGCAAATGGCGCAGGGCATTCAATGTGATCTCGCGCCATGGAATGTGCACCGATGTCAGCCGCGGCGCGGAATACTCCGCGCTAGCGGTATCGTCATAACCCAGAACAGAAACATTCTGCGGAACCGATATGCCCATTTGCTGAAAGAACGACAAAGCCCCAACCGCCATTTCATCGTTCGCACAGAAAAGCGCAGTAAATTTGTGCCCCGATGCGATCAGTGCGCTTGCTGATGCCCACCCGCCTTCGGGCGAAAAGTCACTGGAAATCGTAGTGATCGCACCGGTGTCAATGCCATTGCGGCCCAGCTCTGACATGAAGGAGGCGATCCGGACAACGTTGTCCGGTGCGCTCTGTGGTCCTGCAATCACCGCGAACTTGCGGTGGCGCAACTGCAACAGGGTTTGAGCCGCCAAAATACCACCTCTGGTGTGATCCGCGTTGAAGCACTGCTCTGGTGAATCATCCAAATGAATGTTCAATGCAACCAGCATATCTTTTTTCGGACCAATAGATTGAAGATCGTCCTTGGTCAACGCATTGCTCATCACTACCAGACCGTCACAGCCACGCTCAACCAAAAAATTCACGCCCTCTATGGCCTGCTGCCGCGCGTCACCATCGCCACATCCAAATGCGACGACCATATGAAGACCCGAAACACGCAACTCGGTGTCAATAGTCTGCAGGATGGGCGTATAGAAAGTGCCCTTTAGCAGGGGTATGTACACGCCAATCATCTGTGACGAACCAGAGAGCAAGGTTCGTGCTGCGTGTGATGGTCTGAAATCAAGCGCTTCGATTGCCTGCTTCACCTTTAACGCTGTAGCGGCAGACACGGCGCCTTTTCCATTGACTACCCGTGATGCAGTACCGATGCCGACACCCGCGAGGAGCGCTACGTCTTTAATTGTGGCCATTTAATGGGTCGATGCGCAATTTCGTGCGTCAAAATTAGATTGAGTGGACGTGACATTGACACAATTCTCAATCACTGTCTTGATATTGCCGAACAAATAAGGCCCCCAACCAGTATTGGCGACGCCAATCAGGGTCATAGGGATGGATCGAAGTAAGTTCAGTTTGATATCTCCAGCCAACCGGGATTCGAGCAGCCAACCAGCGTGAGACTACGCGTGCTTGCGCGAATTTGCTCAATCTTTCGCTCTCAATTTGCGAATACATCAATTAGTATCGCTTACCATGGAAACGTTTCCATTTTGGTTAATATAGCATCGTGAGAGAACGTTTCTTATCCGGGAAATCCCTACGGCGGCGCATCTTACGAAAGCTATTTCAACGTTACTTTTTTGCCAATAGGAAACTTTTTGAATGCTTAGATCCACGGACAGTTTCAGCAAGAGCTCTCAATGATGAACTTCGCAGCGGTGTTGTTGTTTTTCCTTTTGATTTGGAGTTCGGTCAGCCAGGCCGAAGTCCGGCTAGCTCCCATTTTTGGTGACCATATGGTATTGCAGCGTCATCAGCCAATACCCGTTTGGGGGTGGGCAGACCCTGGCGAGATGGTGAGGCTGGAGTTGAACCAACAGCGAACTCAAACCCAAGCGGACGCACAGGGCCGATGGCGTGCCGTCTTCGCTGCAGAACAGGCTGGCGGATCCTACCAACTCAGTGTCGCAGGTTCAAATACCGTTGTCTTCAACGATGTTTTGATCGGTGAAGTGTGGCTCGCCGGTGGTCAATCCAATATGGAGTGGTCAGTCGCCCAATCCAGAGATGCTGCGACCGAAACAGAGCAGTCCAACTGGCCGCAGATCCGTCATGTCAAGATACCCAAAACTCTCGCGTTCACGCCACAAGACCGTTCGGGAGAGGCTTCATGGAAGGTCAGCACGCCACAGAATGTGGGGCAATTCTCTGCCGCGGGTTACTTCTTTGCGCGCAAACTTCACCAGGAGTTGGGCGTGCCCATCGGTATTGTCAACGCCACTTGGGGCGGCACAAATATCGAGACGTGGATCAGCGCACAGGCATTGAAAACACAGTCTGACTTCAATATGCATGCAATGCCTCCAGACGCGGCATCGTTCGAAGAAAGATACAACGCCCGCATGTGGAAAGTGGTGTCACACTGGATGCTCGGGAATGTTGCTGAGAGCAGCCCGGTCATCCAATGGCCGTCTCTTAAACTGGATGATGACACCTGGCCCAAGTTGCAAGCCCCCGGCTACTGGGAGGAGCAGGGACTCAAAGACCTTGACGGCATGGTCTGGTACCGGCGCACCATAGAACTGACCACCGCGCAAGCCGCGTCTGCCGCCGCTTTGCAGTTGGGTATGGTTGACGATTGCGATGAAACCTTTGTCAATGGACTGTCTGCGGGAAAGACCTGCGGCTGGGATACACAACGCCACTACAACTTGTCCGACGGAATGTTGAGAGCGGGCAGAAACGTGATTGCGGTTCGGGTCACCGACACCGGCGGTGGCGGCGGTTTTCACGGTCCAGCCGAAGCCATGCAACTTCAAACGACCGATGGCCAAATCTCACTGGCAGGCAGTTGGCGTGCGCAGGTTGAACGTATTGTGCAAAAGAAATCTCCTGGACCCAATGACCTCCCGACGCTGGCCTTCAATGCCATGGTCAAACCCATTGCAGGCCTCCCCGTGAAAGGCGTCATTTGGTACCAGGGGGAATCTAATGTTCCACGTGCGCAGCAGTATGCCCAGACCTTCCACTTGCTGATTTCCGACTGGCGCATGCATTGGGGGCAGCCCGCATTGCCTTTTTACTTCGTTCAACTCGCATCATTTCTTCCGCTCAAAAATAACAGTCTTCGCGGCAGCGCATGGGCTGAACTGCGCGACGCGCAACTTCAAGCACTAAAGGTACCGAGAACGGGGATGGTTGTGAGTACGGACGTCGGCGACGCCAACAGCATTCATCCACTCAACAAGCAGGCCATTGGACAAAGACTTGCCTTGCACGCACTCAAAAACGAATACGGAAAATCCGAGCTTGTCGCTAGCGGCCCGTTGTACCGCGCAATGCGAGTGCGTGGCCGCCAGATAGAAATCAGCTTCACAGATATCGGCTCCGGGCTGATCGTCAGCAGCGGCTCGAAACAACTGTTGGGATTCACCGTAGCCGACGGGTCTGGCCGTTTCCGGCCCGCACCGGCACACATCTCAGGCAATTCAGTCATCGTGCACAGCCCAAAGATCACGCATCCAAAAGCCGTGCGATACGGCTGGTTTGATAACCCGCAAGAGAACAATTTATTCAACCGCGAAGGTCTACCTGCTTCGCCTTTCAGGACAGACAATTGGCCCTTGCTCACGTCGGGCGTCAGGTTTCAATATTGAACTTCAATGGAGCACTTGTATATGCCACTCGAACTCACTGTCTCCCTATGCGTGCCAACAAGTTGGTTCAGTAGATCTGCGAAAGTAGCAATTGCCGCACTAGCTATGGCATCCCTCCCGGTATTTGCGTTTGACATGCAGTCACATCGCGGTGGCCGGGGCTTGCTTCCAGAAAACACGCTGGCGGCATTTGAGAACGCAATCCGCATGGGAACCACCACCATTGAGCTAGACATCGCTATCACGTCAGACGGCATTCCCGTGGTATCACACGACCCGGCACTCAACCCAGCCTACACCCGTGACGCCAATGGCCAGTGGTTGACCCGACATGAACCCCTGATTAAGAACATGACGCTTGCCGAAGTGCAAACCTATGATATTGGCCGCCTCAATCCTTCGCACCCGTATGGGCGGGAGTTCCCCGAACAGCAACCACGCGATGGGCAGCGTATTCCAACGCTAGCGGCACTCTTCAAACTGGTTAACGACATGGGAGCAAATGATCTCCACTTCGACATTGAGACCAAGATCAACCCCCATCACCCCAACAACACATTGGCACCAGAAGCTTTCGTAAAGACTTTGCTCAAAGTGATACGCGAAGCGGGTATGACGCGACGCGTGATGGTGCAAAGCTTTGATTGGCGCACTCTGGAATTACTTCATACTTTGGAGCCAGACATACGCACCATGTACCTCACCGTTGAAGGTACTGACTTCAACACGGTGCGTGATTCAGCATGGACGGCTGGACATAGCATTCAACAATTCAAAGGCTCTGTTCCACACATGGTGCGAGCATCGGCGGGTAAAGCACAAGGCGTCATCTGGGCTCCAAACTTCAAGAACCTGACACCTGAGTTGACTAAAACAGCTCAGTCCCTTGCCCTACAGGTCATCCCCTGGACCATCAACGACAAGCCGCAGATGCAACGCATGCTGGGCTTTGGTGTGGATGGCATCATCAGTGACTATCCAGACCGTTTACGCGATGTCATGGCTGAACACGGCATGCCATTGCCCAAAGGTATTCAAAAGTAAGCATCCCTTCAATCTGTCTGACGAGTTCAAACACCCTTGGCCGCGCAATGTTTGGCAATGTATTCAGCATGCGTCGGCATGACATCAACGCATTTTTTTATCACCGCCTGAATGTCACCAAGGAAGGCGGAAATTTCATCCGTGCTGCGCAGATCAACGAGCGGATGATATCCCTGCGGTTGAATACCCTGCCCGTTCATTACCTGCACCCAGCTCAATTCGGCAAATAGCTCGGAACCCTCACGAAACACGCGTCCATTGCTGGCATACAAATCGATTCTGTGCTGCAGAGTTTCGGGTATCTCCATACTTTGGCAATGCCGCCAGAAGGGTGAGTCATCCCGCTGCGTGGCCTTATAGTGCAAGATGATGAAATCCCGGATCCGCTCATACTCAAACTGGGTTTGTTTGTTGTATTCCGCTATGTCAGCTTTATGAAAACCTGAGTTGGGAAATAGGCTGATGGTGCGAAAAATTGCGGATTGAATCAAATGAATATTTGTCGACTCGATTGGCTCAAAAAAACCACTCGACAGGCCAATGGCAACACAATTTTTGCGCCAGGTTTCCTTGCGTCTGCCTGGCACAAACGGTATGTAACGCGGATCAGCCAACTGCGTGCCATCAAGATTGGCGAGCAACAATGCAGTCGCCTCGTCCTGACCCATGAAGCGACTGGAGTAAACGTGTCCATTTCCGATCCGGTGCTGCAAAGGAATGCGCCACTGCCAACCGGCCGAACGCGCGGTTGAACGTGTGTAAGGCTCCAATGGCTCTACCGAAGCGCAGGGTACTGCAATGGCTCGGTCACAAGGTAACCAGTGCGACCAGTCTTCATAGGGGACTTGCAACGCGTCACCAATCAGCAGGGCGCGAGTGCCAGAGCAATCAATGAAAAAATCACCGGCTATCTTTTCACCGCTTTGAAGAACAACAGCTTCAATGAACCCGTCAGACTCGCGCAACACGGTTTCTACGATACGGCCTTCCGTCCGAACCACACCGCGTTGCTCTGAAAGAGTGCGTAGGAACTTGGCGTAAAGACCAGCATCAAAGTGGAACGCATTTGCAATATCCCCCAGCGGGGACGCTGCCATTTCCGGTACGCTGCGCATGTATTTTGAATACTTTGGCGCAACTGTGTTAATTGAGTATTCGCCCAGGTCGGCTTGCAGACCCTCCTGATGCATCTTGAGCCAGTAGTGGTGGCATGCGATCGGTCCCAGCTCTTGCCCAATCTTGCCAAAGCCGTGAATGTAGGACTGACCCACACTGTGCCAATTGACAAATTCAATACCTAACTTGAATGTACCTTGGGTCTGACGGAGAAACTCGTCCTCATCAATCCCCAGCGCACTGTTAAATACCTTAATTCCGGGAATGGTAGCCTCACCCACTCCGATAGTGGCTATCTCATCCGATTCCACAAGTCGAATTCGATAGTGGTCACCCAGAAGTTTCGAGAGCGCAGCAGCCGTCATCCAGCCCGCCGTGCCACCGCCAACAATCACAATATCCTTCACTGGCTCAATTGCCATAACTATCCCCTCAAAAAAAAAGGTCCCTGCCGCCAATCAGGCGACAGGGACCTTACCCCCAAAATGATCAGAACTTGTAGGTTACGCCAAGCAGGGTTTGGCGTCCATACGTGTGGTACTTCTCCGGCATCAGACGCTTCAAAGGATCTACGGAATCGTCGTTCAGCATAGTGCGATAAGGAGTGTCATTCAAGTTGTTAACTTGCAGCAGAATTGACAGCCCTTTATATGCACCGGTCTCAAAGGAGTATCCAAACTGCAAATCGGTCAGCGTTTCCTCTTCAATCGTAGCCAAAGATGTGTCAATCCACGTGGCGCGAACTTCCGACACAAACTGCGAACGGTAACGCTGAGCAATACGCGCTTGAAAGCCATTCTTTTCGTAATAGGCAGTGAGACTTCGTACTTGACCAGACAATCCTTCCATTGGCTTGGTGAGATCACGTGTTCCGTTCTTGTTTTTCTGACCAGGAACATCGCTGCGCGTATTCGACAAGCTACCAATAATTCCAA
>CAJAVE010000334.1 GCA_903945325.1 uncultured beta proteobacterium
AGATGAAAGTCGCCAGGTTTCCGATCCATCGCGATCTGGCCGGGTTTGACTTCACTTTGGAGTCAGCCAAGGATCTGGACGAGGGCCAGATCGACAAGCTTGCAACGCTGGAGTTCGTAGAAACGGCGCAAAACGTGGTGTTCATTGGCGGGCCTGGCACCGGCAAGACCCATCTGGCCACGGCCATCGGGGTGGCTGGCATCACCCAGAAGGGTTTGCGGGTGCGCTTCTATTGCACGGTCGATCTGGTCAATGCGCTGGAGCAGGAAAAGGCGCAGGGCAAAGCGGGACGCATTGCGCAGTCGCTGTTGCGCATGGATCTGGTGATCCTGGATGAGCTGGGGTACTTGCCGTTCAGTCAGGCCGGTGGTGCCTTGCTGTTTCACCTGCTCTCAAAACTGTACGAACACACCAGCGTGGCGATCACTACCAACTTGAGCTTCTCGGAATGGACCAGCGTGTTTGGGGATGCAAAGATGACGACGGCGTTACTGGACCGGTTGACCCATCACTGCCATATCGTGGAGACCGGCAACAACTCCCACCGCTACAACCAGAGCACTCTGGCAGCGAAATCGCGCATCAAGGAGCGGGAGCAATCGCGCAAGAAGTCCAAAGCAGCACCGCTGGAAGATCCGTTCTGAGGATACGCAGCACGGGGAATTACGCTACGGGCTACGCCCCGCGCTTCATTCCCCGTGCCCAGCCGGGAGGCAAAACCAGGGATCAAGGAGGGAGCAAAACCGGACTATTGAGTACACTTATCCACAGTTGCCGATTCAAAAGGCAGCTACCCGTCCTGGGTCAATATTGAATCGGCAGGGTGGGTCAATATTCGATCGGCGCCGACACCCAGGCAGCAATCGCCTTGTTCTCGCTCTGCACCACGCGGGTGAAGTCGAGGGTGCTGCGCTGGATACCGGATTGCGGCACAAAGCCGTTGTCGTTGACAAAGCGCGGGCTGATGTGCTCCAGGTGCGCGCTCCATTGCCAGTCCTCTGCGCGGTGGCGCCAACTCAACCAGGCGGCTTGCCCGGCCCGGTTAGCGCCTTGTGCAATGGGCTGGCCCATGAGGCCGCCGCTGGCGGGCAGTGCGGTCGAGTCGTTGCTGAGCAGCACATGGCCGCGCACCTGGTTCACGTCGTCCAACGCCACCTGGCCATCCATGCCTGCCACTTGGGTCCCAATGCCGCGTCCCCATTCCCGCAGGCTCACGATACCGGCCACGGAGGCCTTCTCGCCCAGCTGGCTGCGGTGGCGTGCAAACAGCACGTTGGAGGGCTGGTCCACGGCAAAGGACGCGGTGCTGAACGCATTGGGGCGCAGGACCATGCCGCCACCGGCGTCGCGCAACGCCAAAGCGGTGCCCTCTGCGTCATTGCCGCGAAAGGTGGCGCGCACGCCCCAGCGCGGGTCGGTGATGGCGCGGCTGTAGAAGGCCAGCAAGCCCCGGGAGACGCCCCAGTTGTCGGGTTGTACCTGGCCAACGACATCGCTGCTTTCCAGGAAGAAGTTGCGTTTCTCCGTCTGAAAGAGCGCGAAGCGGGTATTGCCAGCCAGTTGGGGCTCGTCCAGCTCGACCTGCGAGAAGTCGGGCCGTAGCACCGCATCCACCACCCAGTCGGCACGCGGGCGCCACTGCAGTTCCAGCCCCAGGTTGGCAGTGCTATCAAGTGTGCCCAGGCCATCGTCCAGCGCGCGTACAGTGCCTTCGGCGCGCAGGCTGATGTGCTGCGCTCCGTTGAGCTGCTCGCGCAGTGCGGCGTCGATGTCAAACCGCTGCAGTTGGGTCAGCAGATGCGGGTGCGTGCGCTCCACCGGGGCGCTGGCAAAGGCCATACTGACTTCGCGTGGTACCCGTCGGGTCACCATCAGACCCCAGGGCAACTTGCCATCAAGCGGATAGCGCAGCACGGACAGAGGCCAGCGTATTTCGACGCTGTAGCCATCGCGCAAGCGGTGTGTGGCGACTTCGACATCGAAGTAGTCGGGGGTTGCATCTTCGCTACCGTCCATGGCGCGGTAAATGCCATCGCTGATCGATCCTGCGGCGTTCACCCGCACATACTGGGCAATTTCGGCGCGTCCGCTGGGATCGAGCCACACCGTTACCGCGTCCTGGTCCGGAAAGATCTGGTCGCGCCGCGCCAGGGGTGCACGGATGTCCTGTGGTGACTGATCCCAGGTGCGAATACCAAACACAAGGGCACCCGGCTCCATCAGCACCCGGACCTCGGTGCGGTACGGGCCGACGTCGAGTTGCGTGTCGGGGCGGAACCGGCGGAATTGGGTGAACGGCTTGGCGTCCAGCCAGGCTGCGTCATCCAGCACGCCGTCGATGCGCAGAGTCGGTGCGTCCTTTGGCATGGCCGTGAGCGAGAGAGGCAGGGGTTGGCCCCACGTGAGGGTGCAACCCAGTATCAGCAGCCCCAATAGAGCGGGTTTGATTACAAGTGTCATAAGCAATTTTCTGAGGGCAAGCAGTATCGCACCGCCGCGCAGACAATAGCGCCATGGACCCCAATGACACTACTGACCAACGCCTGACCGATCTGGAAATCAAAGCCAGCTACCAGGAAGACCTGCTGGACCAACTTAACCAGGTGGTCGTGCGCCAGCAGCAGGAAATCGACCTGCTGATGCGCGAAGTGCGCCAGCTACGCCAGCAGCTGCCAGAGGGCGCAGGCCAGACCTTCAGCCGCGCCAGTGAAGAATTGCCGCCGCACTATTGACGCGGTGTGGCGGGCGTGGGCGCTCTGAGAACGTACTCTTCATCGTCGACCATCTGGCCGCGCAGCGTGTCGTTGTCCGCAATCACGCGGGTAAACAGGAACCCGGCCTTTTGAAGCACTCTGGCCGAGGCCTTGTTGCCGACCGTCACCGTCGCCACCAGGCGAGGAATACCGTTTTGCAGCAAGTGGACGACCATCGCTTGGACGGCCTCCGTCGCAAAACCCCGACCCCAGTAGGGTGGAAAGAAGAAGTAGCCAAAGTTGACGCACTCCCCGTCGCCGTCGATGGATGCGTCGAGCTCACCCACGAGAGCGCCATCCTGGCGTGAGATGACCACCCAGCTGGGCCACATTTCCGACGCATCGGGAGACAGGCGCCGCTCGCGACGCTTCCAATGCGCACGTAGCGTGTCGACATTGACGGGCTTATTCATTGAAATCCACTCGTAGAGTGCGTCGTCTTGCATCAGCGCAAATGCAGTGTCTGCATGCGCGGCGTTTAACGGAACGATGTGTAGCCGGGGTGTTTCGAGCGTCACGCACAGAGCTTGTGCCGCCTCGAATGTGCAATGCATAGTGGACGTGGGTTTGGAAATTGAGGTTGCGAATTGGCAATTCAGTATAGGTTGTCGCTGCGACTGTGGCGGCGTGAAATGCAAAAAAGCTGTATATTAAAACAGTGCCAAATGAATCCAGTCGCCCCCACTCCGCCGCCTACGCCGAACTGCATTGCCTGAGCAATTTCAGTTTCCAGCGCGGTGCCTCCCAGCCGCAAGAGCTGGTGGAGCGCGCCGCCGCGTTGGGCTACCACGCTTTGGCCATCACCGACGAATGCTCGGTGGCCGGGGTGGTGCGAGCCCATGTACAGGCGAAGGCGAGTGGGCTCAAGTTGCTGCTCGGTGCCGAGTTTGTAGTGCCTCAGGAATCTGCCGCAAGTTTCACCGTGGTGGTGCTAGCGCATAACCTGCAGGGCTGGGGCAATCTGTGCCAGTTCATCAGCGCGGCGCGTTGCTCCGCGCCCAAGGGGCAGTACCACGTGGGCTGGCATGGGGTGAACTACCAGGCTATGTGGGCGCAACTTACGGATTGTGAAATTTTGCTGGCGTTTTCGGATGCTA
The DNA here is from genome assembly GCA_903945325.1 of uncultured beta proteobacterium. Lineage (GTDB taxonomy): Bacteria > Pseudomonadota > Gammaproteobacteria > Burkholderiales > Burkholderiaceae_C > Allorhodoferax. Next base: position 3,851 of record CAJAVE010000334.1, read on the forward strand.
TTAATATAGAAGCGGCTTGCGCAATATCCACGGGGGCTAGAGGCCTATTTGGCATAAATGTTTGGCTTGCAGCCGAGTTGCGATTGGGTCTGGATGATGCGTTGCGGCGGTTACGATTGCAGCAGCTGGCGCAGTGCACCGGCCTGCCTCTGGTGGCGGCGGGCAACGTGCACATGCATGTGCGGTCGCGCAAGCCCCTGCACGATGTGCTGACCGCCGTGCGGTTAGGGCAGCCGGTGGCGCAGTGCGGCTTTGGCTTGGAAACCAATGCCGAGTTGCATTTGCGATCGCGTGCCCGGCTGACAGCTCTTTTTCCGCCGCAGTGGCTGGCCAACACCTTGGTGGTGGCTGACAAGTGCCATTTTGACCTGAAAGAAATCGCCTTCCAGTACCCCATGGAGGCGCTGCTGCCCGGCGCCACACCGGCGCAGACTCTGCGCCACCACTGCGAGGAGGGCGCGCGTGAGCGCTATCCGCAAGGCGTCCCTGCGGAGGTGCTACCCAAGCTGGAGCACGAACTGGCCTTGATTGCCGATCTGAAATACGAAATGTATTTCCTCACCGTGCACGACATCGTGCGCTTCGCCCGCAGCCAACACATCTTGTGCCAGGGGCGCGGCTCGGCGGCCAATTCGGTGGTCTGTTACTGCCTGCATGTGACCGAGGTGGACCCGATGAAGGGCCACATGATGTTCGAGCGCTTTGTGAGTCGTGAGCGCGATGAGCCCCCCGACATCGATGTGGATTTTGAGCATCAGCGCCGCGAGGAGGTGATCCAGTACATCTATGCCAAGTACGGCCGCGAGCGCGCCGCCATTGCCGCCACGGTGATCAGCTACCGCCCGCGCAGCGCACTGCGCGATGTGGGCCACGCGCTGGAGATTCCCGAGGCGCTGATCGTGGCGTTGTCCAAAGAGCATCCCGGAATGTATGACCGCGAGGTACTGGTGGAGCGGCTGCAGTCTGCTACTGAAAAAGTAGCTGCTTACGCAAATTCCACGGGGGCTAGACCCGAATTTCCTTCGGAAAAACGGCTGCAACAGTGGCTGGCACTGGCCATCCAGTTGCAGCGCTTTCCGCGCCACTTGAGCCAGCACGTGGGAGGTTTTGTCCTGACGCAAGGGCCACTGACGCGGCTGGTTCCGGTGGAAAACGCCGCCATGAAAGACCGCTCCATCATTCAGTGGGACAAGGACGACCTGGACGCCGTGGGCCTGATGAAGGTCGACGTGCTGGCGCTTGGCATGCTCAGCGCCATCCGCCGTTGCCTGGCGCTTGTTACGCAGTGGCGTGGTCTGCCTGCCCCCATGCGCATGCAGGACGTGCCGCGCGAGGACGCGGCCACTTATGAGATGATTTGCAAGGCCGACACCGTGGGCGTGTTCCAGATCGAAAGCCGCGCGCAAATGAGTATGCTGCCGCGTCTGCAGCCCCGGGAGTTCTATGACCTGGTGGTGGAGGTCGCCATTGTGCGGCCCGGCCCTATCCAGGGTGGCATGGTGCACCCGTATCTTAAGGCGCGCAAAAGCCCTGAAAACGCCCAGTCGCCGTACCCCGCATTGCAACAAGCGCTGGGGCGTACCCATGGCGTGCCTATTTTTCAGGAACAGGTGATGCAGATTGCGGTGCTGGCTGCCAACTTCACCCCTGGCGAAGCGGATGGCTTGCGCCGCTCTATGGCAGCCTGGAAGCGCCATGGCAGCGTCCACAAATACCACGACCGGCTGGTAGGCGGCATGCTGAAAAACGGCTATCCGGAGGAATTTGCCGAGGCTATCTTCAAGCAGATGGAGGGCTTTGGTGAATACGGTTTCCCCGAGAGCCACGCCGCCAGCTTTGCCATCCTGGTCTATATCAGCTGCTGGTTGAAAAAGCATGAGCCGGCCTGTTTTCTGGCCGCCATGCTCAACAGCCAGCCGCTGGGTTTCTACGGCCCGGCCCAACTGGTGCAGGACGCGCAGCGCCATGGCGTGGAAGTGCGCGCCGCAGACGTGGCGCACAGCGACTGGGATTGCACGCTGGAGCAATGGGGGTCAGATCCCGATTCAGGACAGGACTGCAATCGGAGCACGGAGCAAAGAACGAAATCGGGCTCTGACCCCCATTGCGGGCGCGAACCAAACCAACAACCCACTATCCGTCTCGGCCTGCGCCAGGTCAGCGGTTTGCGCAAAGAAGTCGGTGAACGCATCGCCACAGTGCGCTTCCATGCACCCTACGCCAGCACCCAGGACCTCGCACTGCGCTGCAACTTGAATGAAGCTGACCTCAAGGCTCTGGCCAGTGCCGATGCCCTGCAGTCCCTCTCCGGCCACCGCCGCCAGCAGGTGTGGGGTGCCGCCGCCCTGAAGCCGGCCCCCGCGCTGCTCAAAGGGGTGCCGATTGCAGAAGAGGAACTGCTGCTACCCGCCGCGCCCGAGGGCGAGGAGGTGGCGTTTGACTACGCTGCGCTCGGCCTGACTTTACGCTCCCACCCCTTGCTGTTATTGCGTGAGCAGCTATCAAAACAGAAGCTACTCACGGCGACTCAAATGGCCGATTTCCCCAGCGGCCGACTGGTACGCGCCTGTGGCATCGTCACCATGCGCCAGCGACCGCAAACTGCCAAGGGCGTAGTCTTCGTCACGCTGGAGGATGAGACCGGCAGCGTCAACGTGATCGTCTGGAAGGCTGTGAAGGAGCGCTTTCGCCAGGAGGTCTACCAGTCCCGTCTGTTGGCCGTTTATGGCGTGTGGCAGCGTGATGAAGAGAGTGGAGGAGAGGTCCGCCATGTGATTGCCAAACGCCTGGTCGACCTGACACCGCTGTTGGGTGCGCTGGCTACCAGCAGCCGGGATTTCCATTGAAATGCAGGTCGATACAATTTCCGGTCATACCCGGGTAGTTCTGGAACTCAGTCAAAGGGTTGTACTGTATGAATCACTTTTTTCTGACCGTAACCGGTGCGCTGATACTTGGCTGTTCGGTCACGTGGGCCGGTTCTCTGGAGGAAGGCGTTATTGCACACCAGCGTGGTGAATACGCCACCGCCCTCAGTTCATTCCGGCCATTGGCTGACGAAGGCAATGCCGCAGCCCAGTTCAACCTGGGCCAGATGTACCGCCTGGGTCAGGGTGTTTCCAGAAACTTAGTCGAAGCCGCCCGCTGGTACCGCCTGGCCGCCGCACAGGGCGATGCACAGTCGCAATACAACCTCGGGGTCATGTACTACAACGCTCAGGGTGTACCACGCAATTTTGTTTTTTCGCACATGTGGCTCACATTGAGCGCCACATCCGGTGCTGAAAACGCGGCGCGCAACCGGACCATGCTGTCCAAGCAAATGACGCCAGAGCAGATCACTGAGGCTCTGCAACTGGCACGCACCTGCAAGCAGCGCGATTTCAAAGACTGTGACTGAGCCCCGCGCAGATTGGAGGCACTTCAGCGGATTTTTGCCGCCTCAGCCTCCATCTGCGTGACCAGCTCATCCATCTGGTCAACGACGGCTTGCACGGTTTCGCGCTGGGTCAGGTCTACGCCGGCCTTTTGCAACTGCTTCATGGGTTCGTCATTGGCACCGCTGCCCAGCAGCGTCAGGTAGCGCTCGGTTGCCGCAGCGCGCTGGGCGGGTGTTCCTGTGTTCATGTCCTTGAACAGCTTGGCCGACGAGGCAAAGCAGGTGGCGTACTGGTAGACGTAGTAGGGTGAATTGAAAAAGTGCGGAATGCGTGCCCAGGTGAACTTGTAGGCATCGTCCACGGTGACCGCATCACCGTAATAGTCCTTCATCAGCTTGAGGTAGATGCCGTTCAATACGGCTGCGGTGACCGGTTGGCCCTGCTCCACCAGTCTGTGGGCCTGGAGTTCGTAGTCGGCAAACAGTACCTGGGTATAAAAAGTACCGACGATGGAATCGACCGCGTGCTGAAGCAGCAGGAAGCGTTCTTTGGGGTCGGTGCGCGTTTGCAGCAGTTTATTGAGGAGGAAGCGCTCGTTGGTGGTCGATGCCACTTCGGCTACGAAGATGGTGGGGCTGGACGTGACAAAAGGCTGCTTCTCAAACGACAGGACACTGTGCATGGCGTGTCCACCTTCATGCGCCAGCGTGAAAAGGGCACCGAGCGTGTCGTTGTGGTTGAGCAGCACATAGGGTCCAACGCCATACACACCCGCGTTGTACGCACCGCTGCGTTTGCCCTCGTTTTCATAAACGTCAATGCGGCCACTGTTCAGAAAATTTTTGTATTTGGCGCCGTAGTCCGGACCCAGCGGCGCTACTGAGGACAAGACCAGCGCTTTTGAATCGTCATAGGTGTAGGTGGCGTCCGTCTTGAACAGCGGGATGGAGCCGTCATACAGGTGGTAGCTCTGCAGACCCAGCAACTTCTTGCGCAGCTTCATGTAACGTTGTAGTGGGGCCGTTCCATTGCGCACGGTGCCAACCAGAGTTTCCAGTACAGCGGGTGGAACCGCATTGGCGTCGAGCGCAGCCTCCATGGTGTTGGGGAAGTTGCGGGCCTGCGCAGTGAACCAGTCGCGTTGCAGAACACCGTTGTAGATGGCAGCGTAGGTGTTGGCAGTGGACGAGAACGCGCCAATGTAAGCATCAAATGCCCGGGCACGGTCAGCCTGGTTGTAGTTGGTCTGTAGCACGGTCTGGTAGGTGCCATGCCCGAGCGTAATTTCCTTTCCGTCCGACAGGGTGATCTTGGGGAATTTGATGTCTGACGTGCTCAACTCCTGAAAGGTTGCAGTCGGCGATTGACCCAAACGCGTGGCATAGGACAAAAGCTTTTCGCCCTTGTCGTCCAGCACATGGGCCTGCTGGCGGTAGTTTTCCTGGATGCCAAAACGGTAAGGTGACAGTGCGGGTGTTTGCGCAATCCAGGCGTCCATCGTGGCTTTGGGAATCCGCAGCAGTTCGGGTGTAAACCACGAGGTGGCGGTGCCAAATTTTGCAAAGATGGCGCCCACGCGCTGGAACTTGCCTGCTATCTCCTGGTTGCGCGTGTCCACATCCCGCTGCAACTGCGGGTAGCGGTAGACCCGGTATTGAAGGATTCCGATTTCATCAAATGCCTGATAGGCCTTGAGCACGGCCGCGGGGCCGTTGGCCAGACTCCCCTTTAGCTGGGCAAAGGCGTCCATCTTGGCTTCCATCTCCTTCATGCCAGCGTCCCACGCTTCCCAGTTCGGGTAAATGGGCGAAAAGTCCCAGCGGTAGGATGCGGGAATTTCTGTGCGGACACGGGTTTCCGGCTTGGCGGCTGAGAGTGCGTTGCCGGTGGTCAACAGGGTTGCGGCGCCGAGCAGCGCGCTCAGGAGCATGGGGTGTGGATACAGCGTCATGGCCATGGGTCCCTTGTGGGGCTAGTTTGAAAGTGGGCAGTGTAATGGGATGCCCGCAATTGGGTGGCGCCAGGCTACCGGCTGGCGTCAACGATGCTCTGTGCCCACTGCATGGCTTCGCCCAGGGTCGTAAACAGCTTGAAAGGGCGCCCTATCTCGGCGTAGATCTTTGCAAAGTAGGGTCCCATGATGGCACCCCCTTCCACATCTGGCCCAATAACAAACGCAGTGGCCACGGCGCTGAGTTCCGGGGGCAATTTGGTGTGCATGAGTTCGGAGTAGCGCTGGATTCCGTCGGGGGATGACATCACACTCTCCCGGCCGATGGCGATGCTGGCCCAGGGCCCAGGGTGCTTGAGATTGACCAAGAACGCCATCTGTGCGACCGCCATTGCATCAAACGCTTCACGGTTGAAGGGTCCGGTGCACTCGTAATGCAGCACATCGCCTTCCATAAAAATTTCGATCACACCGTGCGGCGCAAAGCCGGTTACTGCAACCTCTTTGGTACTGATTTTGGCAGGTCTCTTGTTCTTCATGTTGCTGATGCCTTGTCGGGTGTGCCCAGTGTCTTGAGCCTGCGATACAGCGATCGTTCACTGATGCCCAGGCGCGCCGCCAGCTCGGCCCGACTGCCCTGGTGGCTCGCGACTACCTGTTTCCATGCTGCCTCTTGCATCTCCTTGACCGACAGATCCCGGGCGGGCCTGGCTTCTTCAGCTACGCGCAGGCGGCGGCCTGATTGCAGGGCTTGTGCAATGTGATTCTGGTGAATGGCATCGCCGTCACACAGCAGCGAGGCACGCTCCAGCAGGTTGCGCAGTTCCCGCACGTTGCCCGGAAACGGGTGGTCTTGCAGCGCGGCAAGTGCATCGGGTGTCAAGGTCAGCCGTCGGCTGGGTGCCACACGCTTCAATAGGGCGTCCGCCAGCAGTGCAACATCTTCGCGCCTCTCCCGCAAGGCGGGCAAGCGAATGGGAAAAGTACTGAGTCGGTAGTACAAATCCTCCCGGAAGTGACCCTGGGCCACCAGGAGGTCAAGGTCGCGATGGGTAGCCGACACTACGCGGATATCTGCATGGCGCAGCTCGGTGCTACCCACCCGGCGGTAAGTGCCACTCTCCAGCAGACGCAGCAGTTTGACCTGCATGGTGAGCGGAATGTCACCGACCTCGTCCAGAAACAGCGTGCCGCCACTGGCTGCTTCAACCAATCCTCCCTTGCTCGATACTGCACCGGTGAACGCTCCGCGCTCATGGCCAAACAGTTCGGACTCAAACAGGTTCTCCGGCAGACTGGAGCAATCGACCGCTACCAGGGCGCGGTGTGCACGCGCGCTGGCCTCATGCACTGCGTGTGCCACCAGTTCCTTGCCGGTTCCAGATTCACCCTGCAGCAACACAGTGGCCTGCGAGGGCGCCACGCGTGCCACCAGTTCCAGCATGCGCAGAAAGGCACCAGCGCGTCCGGTCAGGCTTTGCGCTTCGGGCTGCCCCTGCGCGATTCGCAGGGCCTCCATGCGTTCGACAAAAAACGCCTGTTCACCAGTGGCGTCACACAAGGGCGAAAGTTCAATTTGGACGTATTCCTCGCCCTTGGGCGTGTGGTGCAGGTGCAAGACCCGCTCGCGCTGACCTGACTCACGGGCCTTCACCAGGGGGCATGATTCACCCGCCTGGTCACAGGGAACATGAAAGTGGTGCGACACCTCGTAGCAGGTACGTCCCACCACACTGCGATCCGGGCTGAACTGGCGCCGGTACGCCGAGTTGGCAGCCAGGATCCGGTATTGGGTGTCGAACAGGATGTGGGGCTCGGACATCCCCTCCAGGTAAGAAACCAGTTCCGGTAGTGGTCGCCTGGCGGCTTCTTGCATGCGGGCTGCTCTCAGTAGGAGTGGACAAAGTGGTAGCGGCAACTGCCATTTTATGCCACTTAACTGCCAATATGGCAGTATCTGGCAGTTCAATCCATTGTCCGGTCAACAAGGAATTGCCTAAGTCATTGAATTCAAACAAGAAAAATCGTGATTTCAAATGGCACGCTTCTTGTTATGACCTATCTGACCGGTTCTACCGGGCGGCTACTTTTTCACACCATGTACTTTCGCATCCTTTACGACCCATCCAGCGGCGAGCTCAGCTATTTGCTTGCGGATGCGGATGCGCGAGAGGCCGTATTGATTGATCCCCGTGGCCGGGACCTGCCCCTGCTGCAATCTTTGCTGGCCGAACGGGAGTTGCGCCTGCGTTGGGTGCTGCGTACACACCAGCATGACAAGCTTTCGCACACCGGACCCGCGCTATTGGCGGGGTTGGGCGCGCCCGTTGTACAGGGACTGGGCGCAGATGGGGTGCAATGCGCAGAGCACGGCGACACGCTTGCCTTCGGCAGTGAGATAGTGTGCGTGCTTGCAACCCCCGGTCACACGGGCAACTGCCTCAGTTTTGCCTGGCGTGATCGCTTGTTCTGTGGCGGCTTGCTGGCGGTCGACTCGTGCCCGCACCAGCCCTTTCCGGCGGAGCCAGAAGCATTGTGGGACAGCGTGCGGCAAAAGATCTTTACCCTGCCGGATGAGACGCTGCTGTTCTCCGGGCACGAGCGACAGGCGCGCGCCGTCAGCACGGTGCTGGAGCAACGCCACTGGAATCCCTTGTTCGCAGGGGTTTCAAGGGACGAATACTTGGCTCGCGTGGCAGTATTGCCATCGTCCACGAGAATAGGGGCATCCGAGCCTGCAAGACATTGATATTGCCGACAACGGCCGCAAGCAACCGATTTGAATGATAAGGAAGAACCCGTGAACAACCAATCTGAAGAGGGGCGCGTCGTCATCCCCATTGCCGTGTCGACCGAAAAAAGGCCAGATGGCCCCGCGCCTGGAGCGGATGCCGAAATGGTTTCGCTCTACCAGGCACACAAAAAAATCTATCCGCGCAGCGTGAAAGGGTTGTTCTCCAACTGGCGCTGGGGCATGGTCTGGTTGACCCAGATCATTTTTTATGGTTTGCCATGGCTGGAGTGGGGTCAGCGCCAGGCCGTGCTGTTTGATTTGGGCGCCAGGCGCTTCTACATCTTCGGGCTGGTGCTGTATCCGCAGGATTTCATTTACCTGACCGGCATTCTGGTGATATCTGCCTTCTCGCTTTTTCTGTTTACTGCCGTCGCGGGCCGCCTGTGGTGTGGCTATGCGTGTCCACAAACGGTGTACACGGAAATGTTTCTCTGGATTGAGAAGAAAATCGAGGGCGACCGTTCAGCGCGGATTCGTCGCGACGGTCAACCCATGTCGGCCGCGAAGTTCGGACGCAAGGCTGCCAAGCATCTGCTGTGGATTGCCGTAGCACTGGTCACTGGATTTACTTTTGTTGGCTACTTCACGCCCATCCATGAACTCGCCCGAGAATTTGCCGTCTGGGATCTGGGTTCCTGGGAAATTTTCTGGACCTTCTTCTACGGCTTTGCCACCTATGGCAACGCGGGTTTCATGCGCGAGCAGGTCTGCAAATACATGTGCCCCTATGCACGTTTCCAGAGTGCCATGTTCGACAAGGACACACTCATCGTGACCTATGACGCCGAGCGCGGCGAGCCCCGCGGTGCGCGCTCCAAAAAGGCTGACCCGACGAAGCTGAATCTGGGTGCCTGCGTGGATTGCAGTTTATGTGTCCAGGTCTGCCCGACCGGCATTGATATCCGCAATGGCCTGCAGTATGAGTGCATTGGCTGCGGAGCCTGCGCCGACGTCTGCGACGAAGTCATGGACAAGGTCGGTTACCCGCGCGGTCTGGTGAAATATTCCACCGAAAACGCTATCAACCAGCATTGGACCCGTGGGCAAACACTGCGCCATGTGTTGCGGCCGCGCGTGCTGGTCTACACGTCCATCCTCGGCGCGGTCATCATCTCCATGGCAGTGAGCCTGGCCATGCGGATTCCGTTCAAGGTCGATGTGGTGCGCGACCGTGGAGCCCTGGCCCGCATCGCCGACGGCGGCCGTATCGAGAACGTGTTCCGCATGCAGATCATGAATGCCACCGAGGCCACGCAGCAGTTCCACATCTCGGCTACCGGCATGCCGGATCTGGAAGTGGTGTCCGAGAACGATATCGACATCGATTCCACACAGGCGCGGTGGGTTGCGGTGCGGGTGCTGGGCCCCATGGACGGCGCGACGCCAGGTTCGCACACCATCCACTTTGAGATTGTTGCCAAGAGCGGGATCGGCAAGCTGTCTGAAAAGGCTGTCTTCATCATTCCGCGTTGAGCGTTTGGTAGTGAACTTCTGGGACCAACGTTTTTCTGAACCGGGCTACAAATACGGTTTGGAGCCCAACGCCTTTTTGCGGGAGCAGGCAGTTCGGCTGGCACCAGCGAGTCATATTCTGGTTCCGGGCGACGGCGAGGGTCGCAACGGTGTCTGGCTGGCGCAGCAGGGCCATGCCGTTGCATCGGTGGACTCCTCGGAGATCGGACTGCAGAAGGCCCGGGATCTGGCGGCAAGCCGGGGTGTTCAATTGGCAACACAGTGTGTTGATCTGTCCGATTGGTCGCCCGAAGCGAACAGCCTGGACGCGGTGGTGCTGATTTATACCCACCTGCCGCTTGCCTTTCGCCAGAACGCCCACCGCGCATTGGCACGGGGGCTACGCGTGGGCGGGTGGCTGATACTGGAAGCTTTTCATCCCGAACAGCTGGCGTACACCAGCGGTGGTCCAAAGGACATCGCCATGCTGTACACCCCGCAGCAATTGGACGCTGACTTTCATGACCTGTTGACGCCAGCAATGTCATGGCACGGCGAGACCCTTTTGGACGAGGGGCCGGGGCATCAGGGCAAAGCCCATGTGACGCGATGGATGGGGCAGTTGATGGAAGAACCGGGGCGGGAATTACGCCGGTAAATCAAGTCATATCTTCACTTCTGTGTGGGCCTGTCGATAGAACAATCAAGCCTTACACGGAAATGGGAGAAAACCATGCACACTACCTTCAACAGCCTGTTATCACAACGCGAACTTGCCCAACGCTGGGGGCGCACGGAATCTGCCATCAGCCTGGCGACTGCTGTCGGAGCGGGTCCACGGTATGTCAAGATAGATGGTGCGATCCGGTACCCGGTGGAAGAGGTGCAACGCTACGAGCGTTCGTGTCTGTACTTTGATCCGGCCGAAGTGGCCCTGCAAACCGTGAATTGATTTGGAGAAAGTTATTGATGAAAACCGCACACGACCTTGTCGTCGCAGCCAAAGCCCGCGTTCAGGAGGTATCCATTGCGGATGCAGAGCAAGCCATTCGCGAGGCGGATGTGCTGGTCGATGTGCGCGAGGCAGATGAATTCGCGGCGGGCCACCTGGGCGGTGCTGTGCACATCTCGCGTGGCCTGCTGGAGTTCAAGTTCAGTGCGAACCCTGCACTGCAATCGCGGGACATCAAAGTATTGCTGTACTGCAAGACCAGTGGCCGCGCAGCCCTTTCGGCGGCGGCCTTGCACGAAATGGGGTATCTGAGTGTGCAGTCCCTCGCTGGCGGCTTTGATGCTTGGGTGGCGGCGGGCAAGCCGGTAGCGAAACCAGAGGCGCCTTCGTTCGATTAGGCCCGAAGTTGCATCACCCTTGCAGTCGGCCGGATCAACTGGTACAAGTCCTTGGGATCTGGCAGCTCAGGAATCAGGGGAATCTCAGCACCGATGTGCAGCGCTTGCGACAGGTCGTGCAAATAGCGCAGTGCCGAGAAATCTTCCATTGCAAATCCTACCGAATCAAAGACCGTGATCTGCGCGGTGTTGTTGCGGCCTGTTTTCCGGCCTGATAGCACCTGCCACAGTTCTGTCACCACAAAATCGTCTTGCATCTGCTGCAAGTCGCCCTCAATGCGGGTTTGCGGCTCAAACTCCACAAAAACCTTGGCGGCGCGCAGGACGTCGGCGTGGATTTCTGTTTTACCAGGGCAGTCTCCGCCCACGCCATTGATGTGCATCCCGGGCTTCAGCATGTCGGGTGTGATGATGGCGGCACGGGTTTTATCGGCCGTAACCGTGGTCACGATGTCGGAGCCCTGCACGGCATCTGCTGTGCTGGTGCAGACCACCACGCGCAGATTGGCGGCGTCGGGGTTGCATTGCAGGTTGTGCACCAGTTTGGCGGTGGCGTCCGGGTCCACGTCGAACACGTGAATTTCTTCAATTCCCAGCATGTGGTGAAACGCCAGCGCCTGGAACTCGCTTTGTGCACCATTGCCGATGAGTGCCATGACCCGACTGTCTGGGCGCGCCAATGCGCGTGCGGCCACTGCAGACGTGGCTGCGGTGCGCATGGCCGTGGTGAGCGTCAGCTCGCTGATGAGCAGCGGAAAGCCGGTGTTCACATCTGCCAGTACGCCAAAGGCCATGACGGTGGGCAAGCCTTGAGCCGTGTTCATGGGGTGGCCGTTGACATACTTGAAGGTGTAAGTGCTGGAGTCGGCGATGGGCATGAGTTCGATCACGCCGTCGGGTGAGTGTGCAGCCAGGCGCGCCGACTTTTCAAAGCTGTTCCAGCGCAGAAAATCTTGGTGAATGTAGTTGGCCATACCGTTTAGAGTGGTGGCGAGCCCCTGGCGTCTCACCATGCGGGCGATGTCCTCGGGGCTAAGAAAGCGGGTGGCGTGGCGGTTGGTCAATTGGGATTGCATACAGTGTCTCCGGGTGGCTTGCAGGGGGTCTGCAGGCGATGAAGGAAAGTATGGTTTTTTGGAGCGACAATGACAATCGACAATTTTGTATAAAAATAGCTAATTTATTGACGTTATGGCATGTTAAATTGCCGTAATGGATGAAATTGATCAAAAACTGATGTCTCTACTGCGTCAAGACGCGCGTCTGACCGTGGCCGCCCTGGCAACCAAATTGCAGGTTTCACGCGGCACCGTGACCAACCGAATCCGCAGGTTGGAGGACGACGGCATCATCGTAGGCTACACCGTGCGTCTGCGCCCAGATGTGCAGCACAACGCAATCAAGGCCTGGATGAGCATCGCGGTGGATGGCAACCAGACCCGCACGGTGATTGCCAGCCTTTTGGGCGAACCTGGCGTGGCCACTCTGCATGACACCAATGGGCGCTGGGATCTATTGGCCGAACTGCGCGCCGAAACCCTGCAGGAGTTGGCCAAGGTGCTGGAGCGCATCCGATTGCTGAAGGGCATCAGCAACACCGAGACCAGCATCCACCTGGAGACATTTCGGCTTTCTTGAGGGGGGATGGCCTTTTTGGGCTGGTCTTGGTGCTGTGGTTTTTGTTAGACATCTGATGACGCAGTGGATGGTGGGCCTCTGGTTTCAGGGTACGGCCTGCCTGTGGCAGCCAAAGGAAGTGTCGGTGATGCGTCGGTCAGCAAACGGGGCACTGTTGGCTGCGGGCAGCCGTTACCCTTAGGAATCGCGCCCCCATTGCGGAACACCCCGACCAGGTTTATCCCTTTGCCCTGGCGCAATTCAACGACGCGGTGGCGCAGGGCGGATATGAATTCAGGCTACAGGTGTTTGGAGCGCCAGCGCTGCCTGGCCGAGTATGGCAAGGACGCCGACACCGCCCGACTGCAGGGGGAAGTTTTGACCGGCAAGTCAGTCAGTCAGTCGTATATTTGCTACAAAATATATAGCTGTTTGCGCACTGTTTATAACGGCTGTAGCCCGTTTTATGGTATTTTTTTGCAAACCCCTTGAGTGTGATTTGCGGTCTGATGTGTTGAAATAATGGGTTACTTCAACTGGTGTTCCAGGGCCAGCAGCGCATCCTTACGCGACACAGCGACGCGCGCGCATGCCTGGATGATGGCGCCAACCATGCTTTGGTCCAGCGATTGCAGGTAGCCCAGCGGCGACCGTGTGCCGTCAAACATTTGTCGTGCGCTGGCCAGTGCGTGCTGGGTTCCGGTGTCACCCAGGCAGCGGTACATGAAGGCAGTAACGGGTGACGCGGTAAGGTCGTTACTGGACTCCAGAGTGCGCCCGCGTTCGAACACGCGTAGCAAATCGCCATTGTGACTTTGGGTTTCAATGACTGGGGGCAGGAAGTCCTCTACCCGGGCAGGCCGCCCATAAGGGTTGCGGATGTCACCCAAAAACATGGAGATTGGCCCATCGGTTCCAGTGCAAAGGGCCAACGCCTCAATGATGGCAATGGAAGTGATCTTTGCACCCAGGAAGTCACAGGCAAATGCAATATTGCGCCGCGCTGCTGCACGCAGGTCGTCCATACTGTGGGTGGAAGGTTGATCCTGGTATTGGTGAAACACGCTGGCTGGATTGAGGTTGCGCAAGAAGTGGTCCATTCGCGTCAGGCCGCAGCGGTATTCGTACAGCGTGTACATGCCAGCCACAGACAGCGGAGCGTTGGATTCTTCAATCAACAGCCACGTAGTCGATAGAAACAGACCGGGGTCAGCCTCCGAGAAGCTGCTCACATCGCGGTTTGCCACCTGGACGGCATCCGTCACCACCTCGCTCACGTAGGTGCGCAAAGCGTCCGGGGAGTGGCCTGCTCGGTTGCCGTACCGTCTGCGGTACTGTTGCTCCACGCGCAATGCGAGCTGGTCTGGCGCCGACAGCCCCTGTGCGTCGGGCATGCGAAAGGCGATGGTGGCCTCAATACACGCGATGACGGCAATCAAATCGGAAAACTCCAGATAGGGTAGTAGCAGACGAGCGGCCACCACCGCACTCAAAAACTCGTTCAAACCGCCATACAGGGGCAAGGACTGGCCGGGCTCAAAGTTGAAGAGAGCCGTACACAACGACAAGGCCGCGTCGTCAGCACCAAAAGGCTGAAGTGTGAAGGTGCCGCCCTCAAAGTGGGCTACGGGTTCGAGCATGTCATGTGTGTGCAGCGGAAACCCGTCATCCAGTTGGTAGTACACCAGATCATGAAAAAGCGCCGCCAAAACTTGTCGGGGGTTCATGCCCTCGCACAGCGCGAATACATGGCTCGTTGTGTGGTACGTCCGTGTCTTTGACTCCATGGCATGGTGTACCAGCATCGCCATCCGCTCGGTCTCAGCCATGCTGACCTGGGTCGCCAGCGACTGGAAAGCCGTGTCAAACGCAATGATCAGTCGATTGATAGTTGAATAAGTCACGCTGGTTTGCTCCTTCAAATAGCCACGTTGTGATTCGCGGTGTACGTTGCCCGGAATGCTGCAAAATGGGCGAACCGACAAAGCCACTTTTTCCCACCCGTTCTTCCCCATGTTAATGAAGTTTTTCCGAACACTGATTCCGGGGCGAGACGGAGCCGCAATTGAGGACAGCCTTCATTTGACCAGTGACGCCAATGCGCGCGCAGCCATGGCACTGGCAGCCCAAATGCTGGCAGCTCCGTCTGCGCTGCTGCCGCTCAGCCCGCAAGAGGCTTTGGTGGTGGTGCGTTTTATGCGCCCGCTCCAGATAGCCCAGGGCACCGTCTTCATTCGTGAAGGTGACGGTCGCAACACCGGGTTTTTGGTGCTGGTACTGGATGGGGAAGTCACCGTCGAAAGCATTGTGGTCAGCCGGGTGTCGCCCATCACGGTTACTGTGTTAGGCCCGGGCAGCATGCATGGTGATATGGGTTTGATAGACGGCTTGCCGCGCTCTGCCTCATGCACTGCCAGCACCGATCTGCAATGCGCTGTGCTCTCCCGGGACAGCGTGTTGCAGTTGCTGGAGAAGCACCCAAAAATCTGTGCCAAGCTGATGATTGCCATCTCGGTGCGCATTGGTGAGCGTCTGCGTGACAACACGGAAAAGTTGAAGAAATATGTGCAATTGACTAAAGCCATGCAGGAAGAAATCGACCACCTCATGCCCAAATAGCCCCTAAGACAAAACCTGGTATGCGTCACTGGACCCAAAATACTCTGGCCCGCTTGCCGGGCGCCATGTCCCAGGTGTGGGGTCTGGCGCTGGTATTCGGCGCCTGCCTGGGCGCATGCATGGTGTGGCTCCTGGACCCCATCGCACTGCAGGGCCTGCGCCTGGCGCAATTTGACCAGTTTCAGCGCTGGCACCTGCGGCCCTACACCGACGTGGCGGTGCGGGTTGTAGATATTGACGAGGCATCTCTCAAAGCCTATGGGCAGTGGCCTTGGCCACGCTCGCGCTTAGCCGATCTGGTGGGGCGCTTGCACGCCAGCGGCGCGGCCGCCATTGCGTTTGATGTGCTGTTGGTAGAACCCGATCGCTCAGCCCCTGCTGCCATGGCCCTGATCTGGGAGGCACCCCAACTTGGCAGCCTGCTGGCCGGCCTGCCCGATCCCGACCGGACCCTGGCACAAAGCATGAACGGCCGGTCTGTGGTGCTAGGCGCCAACCTGTTGCGCAACCCTTTTGCTGTGGGTGTCGTTGCGCCTGTGCCTGCACCGCCCATACCCTACCGGGTGGTCACTTCGGGGGTAGCCCAGGCTGCTGACTGGCTTGCCGGGTTTGATGGCGTCGTCTGGCCCTTGCCTGAGTTATTGGCGTCTGCCAGCGGCGTGGGCGCGCTCAATATGGCACCCGACAGCGATGGAGTTTTACGCCGCGTGCCGTTGCTGCTGCGCCAGAACGGGCACATCATGCCCAGCCTGAGCGCGGAAGCACTGCGGGTGGCACAAGGCGCGCGCAACTACCTGGTGCGTGCCCAGGCGGGAGGTGTGCAAGACGTGCGCATCGGCAGCATCACGGTGCCGACCAATGCGCAGGGGGAAATGTGGTTGCACTTCACGTCTGATCAAAGCGACCGGCTGCTTCCTGCAAAAAGCGTGCTGGATGGCACGGCCCCTGCAGACCAGTTGCAGGGAAACATCGTGCTGGTGGGGAGCTCGGCGGCCGGGCTGATGGACTTGCGCACCAACCCGCTGGGTCAATCTATGCCGGGTGTGCTGGCCCATGCGCTGGCATTGGAGCAGATAGTGTCTGGCTATTTCCTGCAACGCCCGGCTTGGGCTTCTGCATTGGAGGCGCTGGTGCTCTCCCTGGGCACGCTGGTGATGGGCTTGGTGGCTTTGGCGGCGAACGCACGCCGGGCAGCCCTGGTGCTTGCCGCGGCTTTGGCCTCGACCGGTGCGGGTGCCTGGATTGCCTTTACTTCCGGGCAGTTGTTGATCGACGCAGTCAACCCCGCTCTTGCCATGGTGCTGGTTTTTGGCCTGGCAAGCGGTTTCCACCACTGGGCAACTGAGCGTCAGCAGCGCTGGCTGCGCACCGCGTTTTCACGCTATGTGTCGCCTAACCGCGTGGCGCACCTGGTAGCACACCCCGATCAACTGCACCTGGGTGGCCAGCGTGAGGTTTGTAGCTTCGTCTTCACCGACCTGGTGGGCTTTACTCCCATGATGGAGTCCCGTGACCCGGCGCAGGTAGTTGCTCTGCTGAACGATTACCTGGAGGCCATGCTGGTCATCGTCTTCAAATATGAAGGCACATTGGACCGGTTTGTTGGCGACGCCATGGTGGTACTGTTTTCTGCGCCTGTGACGCAACCCCAGCACCGCCAGCTCGCGCTGGATTGTGCGCTGGAGATGGACGCCTTTGCCACCGCCTACGCCAGACGTTTGCAGGCACAGGGCGTTCCCTGGGGCTTGACGCGCATCGGAGTCCATTGCGGCGAGGTGATTGTGGGCAATTTTGGTGGCAAGACCCTGTTTGACTACCGGGCCTTGGGCGACCCGATCAATACTGCTGCGCGGCTGGAGACGGTCAACAAACACCTGGGTACGCGGGTTTGTGTTTCCCAATCGATTCTTGACGGATGTACTGGCTTTGATGTGCGCGTCGTGGGGCGTCTGGTGCTCAAGGGAAAAGTCCAGCCGCTACAGGTGTTTACCCCCAATGCTACGCTGGAGGCTGCTGAGTGTGCCGCACCTGACGCTTATGCCTTTGCCATCCAGTTGCTGCAGCCCGGCCCGGCCCATGACGCCCAAGCTGCACAGGTGCAGTTTGAAGCACTTGCCCTGCGCTATCCGCATGACCCGCTGCTTGCACTGCACCTCAAGCGTCTGCGTGACGGCGCGACCGACGATTTGATTGTGATGGCAGACAAGTGAGTGAATAAGCCGCCAGCAGGCTCCAAAACCAAGAATTGGCAATAAAGTGCGTCACTTATGATAGATTTTGGTGGCCAGTCGAATGCGACGATCAGGCAAGAGTGAGTTGAGGCAACCCATTCATTGCCGAAAAGGCAGCCCAACTTAGCCCACGTCAGCTCCCATAGAACCATGTCAAACCTCGTCATCGATCTTCTGTCCACTGATCAAATCGCCGTTTTGACCACCATGCAGGTTCAGCAGCTAGCGGCAGTGCAGGTAGCGGCATTGTCAATAGACCAGATTTCAATTTTTTCCACCACCCAACTCGCGGCGTTGAGCGGTTTCGGCATTGCTGGCTTGACCACG
Source organism: uncultured beta proteobacterium (assembly GCA_903945325.1). GTDB lineage: Bacteria > Pseudomonadota > Gammaproteobacteria > Burkholderiales > Burkholderiaceae_C > Allorhodoferax. The sequence continues at coordinate 21,572 of CAJAVE010000334.1, forward strand.
GCACATATCGCCACTTTTGACGCCATTGATATAGCCGCCTTTACTCCCAAGCAGGTAGCGGCCTTCAACACGGCGCAGATATCCAGCCTCAACACCGATCAAATCCAGGCACTGACCATCGGAGACATGGGCGCGCTAATCGCGACTCAAATGAGTGGCTTCAGCACCGATCAAATTGCGACACTGACCACGGCTCAGCTCAACGCTTTGAGCACTGCGGGCATCAGTGGTTTGGCTCCTGCGCATATTGCGACTTTTGATGCCGTCAAGATTGGTGCATTGACCGATCTTCAAATGGGTGCGTTCAAGGCGAGCCAAGTCCAGACTTTCTCAACGGACCAGATCAACTTCCTGAGCAACAGCCAGCTCAGTGCCTTGAGCGTTATGGGTGTGACTGGGCTGACTTCGGATCAGATTAGCATGCTCGATGCCGCCGACATCGGCGCGCTGACCACCAAACAAGTAGCGGCGTTGCGGACGGCGCAAATTGCCAACCTGAGCACCGATCAGATCCAGGCGCTAACGAGTGCCGACGTGGGCGCGCTGACTGCCACACAAATGCCAGGCCTGAGCACCGATCAGGTGGTGGCTCTAACGACAGAGCAAGCCGGAAACTTAAGCGCCGGGAGCGTGGCGGCGTTGGGCACAGCACAAATCGTTGCCCTGCAGCCTGACGATGTTGCAGTGTTGTCAACCAAACAGATTAGTGCGTTGAGATCCTCCCAGTTGACGGCATTGACTACTGATCAAGTCGTGACGCTCAGCAGTAGCCAGATTGGTGCGATGAGCCCAACAGCTATTCCCGGACTCACCACAGGGCAGATTTTGGTGCTGGAGACCAGCGATATCGCTGCCTTAACGCCAGCACAGTTGGCGGCGACAAGCTCCGTTCAAATTGCGGCGCTGAGCACGGACCAGATCCCGTACTTGAGCACCGGCGGTATGGCTGTGCTCAAACCGGTTCAGGTGTCAGGGATTACAACCGACCAGATCAACGCACTGAGCAGCAGCCAGCTCAGTGCCTTGAGCGTAACGGGCATCACCGGGTTGGGTTCTGCCCAGATCAGCGTGCTCGACGCGTCGGACATTGATGCTCTGACGGTGAAGCAGGTGGCGGCCTTG
>CAJAVE010000335.1 GCA_903945325.1 uncultured beta proteobacterium
CGTCTACAAGAAGCTGGTCATCAAGAACGACAAGCTGGTCGGTGCCTGCCTGTATGGCGACACGGTGGATGGCAGCTGGTACTTCAAGCTGCTGCGCGACGGGCGCAGCGTGAGCGACATCCGCGACAAGCTGATGTTTGGCGAGTCCAACATTGGCGACGTGGGCCACGAGGGCCATAACAAGGCAGCAAGCATGCCCGACTCTGCGGAGGTCTGCGGCTGCAATGGCGTGACCAAGGGAGCTATCTGCAAGGACATCAAGGACAAGGGCCTGTTCACGCTGGACGAGGTGCGCAAGCACACCAAGGCCAGCGCATCGTGCGGTTCCTGCACCGGCCTGGTGGAGCAGTTGCTGATGTTCACCGCCGGTGGCGACTACTCGGCCACGCCCAAGCTCAAGGCCATGTGCAGCTGCACCGACCATGGCCACCAGGCCGTGCGCGATGCCATCCGCAGCAACAAGCTGATGACGATTGCCGATACCTTTCGGTTTCTGGAGTGGAAAACGCCCAACGGCTGTGCCTCCTGCCGCCCGGCCGTCAACTACTACCTGATCAGCACCTGGCCCAAAGAGGCCAAGGACGACCCACAAAGCCGCTTCATCAACGAGCGCAGCCACGCCAACATCCAGAAAGATGGCACCTACAGCGTCATTCCCCGCATGTGGGGGGGCGAGACCACGGCCAGTGAGCTGCGCCGCATTGCCGACGCAGTGGACAAGTACAAGATTCCCACCGTCAAGGTCACCGGCGGCCAGCGCATCGACCTGCTGGGCGTCAAGAAAGAAGACCTGGTCAACGTCTGGAAAGACATCGGCATGCCATCGGGCCACGCCTACGCCAAGGCCCTGCGAACCGTGAAGACCTGTGTAGGCAGTGAATGGTGCCGCATGGGCACGCAGGACAGCACGCAGATGGGCAAGGACCTGGAGCGCGCCATGTGGCGCATGTATGCCCCGCACAAGGTCAAGTTCGCAGTATCCGGCTGCCCGCGCAACTGTGCCGAGGCCGGCATCAAGGACGTGGGCATCATCGGCGTGGACAGCGGTTGGGAGATGTATGTGGCAGGCAATGGCGGCATCAAGACCGAGGTGGCGCACTTTCTGGTCAAGGTCAAGACTGCGGCCGAAGTTCTGGAGTACACCGGCGCCTTCTGCGAGCTGTACCGCCAGGAGGGCTGGTACCTGGAGCGCACCGTGCACTACGTGTCGCGCGTCGGCCTGGACTATGTGAAGAAGCGCATTCTGGAAGACGCCGCAGGGCGCAAGCTGCTGTGGGAAAACCTGCAATTTGCGCTGGATGGTGAGCCTGACCCGTGGTTTGATTTCAAGGAAGCGGCAGTTGATACCCGCCAATTCGACAAGCTGTCAGCCTGAACCATGTTCACCCCCAACACACACGCGACGCAGAGCCTGAACGGCAGAGGGTTCTGCGCAGGTCAAGGAGGAGCCCGCGCAGCGGGCGGGGGACACGGAGCAGAATTCTCTGCCGTTTAGGCTCCTAGCCCTCGTAGATATTGCGTAAGCAGCTATCAGTTATATAGCAACCGAAAGAACATCATGACTGAATGGAAAGTCATCTGCCGCGTTGAAGACATCCCCATTTTGGGTTCACGGCGCGTCACCCGCGCCAAAGGGCTGGACGTGGCCGTATTCCGCAACGACAGCAACGAAGTCTTCGCTCTGCTCGACCGCTGCCCGCACAAAGGCGGCCCACTGTCGCAAGGCATTGTGTTTGGCACCAGCGTGGCCTGCCCACTGCACAACTGGACCATTGGCCTGTGCACCGGCCAGGCTGCGGCTCCCGACGAGGGTTGCACGCCCAAATTTGCCGTCAAGGTGGAAGACGGCCAGGTGTCTTTGAATGCGGCTGAATTGGCCAGCCATGCCATTGGCGAGACACGACCCATCGCCGGCCCCAAGACCCGCTGCGCGGCTAGCTGACTACAGCGCCAACACGCCCCCCCATTTACACGCCAGCCCTCCCATGATTGCACCCCGTCAGACAAAATCCACCTGCCCCTACTGCGGTGTGGGCTGTGGCGTCATCATCGAGTCCGCGGGCAACCAGATCACTGGTGTCAAAGGTGACCCTGATCACCCGGCCAATTTCGGTCGCCTGTGCACCAAGGGCTCCACTCTGCACCTCACGGCCAGCGCATCCGTCACGCGGCAAACGCGCCTGCTGCAGCCGCTGCAGCGCTTTCGCCGGGGCGACGCGGCCCAACCGGTTTCATGGGATGCGGCGCTGAATGTTGCCTCTGAGCACTTCGCACGCATCATCGGCAGCCACGGGCCTGACGCGGTGGGGTTTTATGTGTCGGGCCAGTTGCTCACCGAAGACTATTACGCCTTCAACAAGCTGGCCAAGGGGCTGATTGGCACCAACAACATCGACACCAACTCGC
>CAJAVE010000336.1 GCA_903945325.1 uncultured beta proteobacterium
CTAACGTATCGAAGCCCAGTGTGGACAGCATGGGCTCACTCTGGGGGCGTGCGCCCAATGGAAAGCAGTGGCTCAGCAGCACCAGCCAGGCCGCCAGCAGACGCAAAATGTCAAAGCGGTTGTCGTCGCGGTTGGGGCTCATGTGGGGGCTTCAAGAATGGCGGGCGCATGCTAGCACGCGCAGTGCAGCACATCCCTTTGGTACGATGGCGCCCACAACTAACAGGAGACCCCCACATGACCCCTTGCCACCCCTTCAAACGGCAGGCTGCGCGCCTTGCACTGGCCGCCGCTACCGTGTCTTTGCTGTCCGGTTTTTCCGGTCAGGCCATGGCGCAGGCCTATCCCAGCAAGCCGCTCAAGTTTGTCGTGCCGTTCTCGGCCGGCAGCGCCACCGACGCCGTGGGCCGCATCGTGGCCCAGGCCATGGGCGAGGCCCTGGGTCAACCCACCAGCGTGGAAAACAAGGCCGGTGCCAACGGCATCCTTGGTGCCGAGGCGGTCAAGGGCGCGCCGGGTGACGGCTACACCTTTCTGGTGACCACCAGCACCACGCAGGCCGCCAATGTCAGCCTGTACAAAAAACTGTCGTATGACCCGGTGAAAGACTTCACCCCCATCGGCAAGATCGGCGAAACCGGTTTCATCCTGATGGTGCAGGCCGACTTTCCGGCCAAAGACATGAAAGAGTTCATCGCCTACGGCAAGGCCAACCCCGGCAAGCTGGCCTATGGCCACGGCTCATCGGGCTCGCTGGTGTCAGCCGCCCTGCTGGGTCAGATGGCGGGGCTGGATTTTCTGAGCGTGCCCTACAAGAGCATTCCGCCCGCACTGACTGATCTGCTGGGCGGCAACCTGCAGTTTGCCTTTGCCGATGTGGGCAATGCGGTCTCGCAAATGAACGGCGGGCGACTCAAGGGTCTGGGTGTCACCACCGCCAAACGCGCGGGCAAGGCACCGCAAGTTCCTCCGATTGGTGACACCGTCAAAGACTACGCCATGGGCGCCTGGTTTGGCCTGATGGCGCCTGCTGGTTTGCCGGCTGACGTCAAGGCCAAGGTCGGTACGGCGTTCGCCGCCGTCATGGCAAAGCCCGAGGTGCGCGAGAAGATCCAGAACGCGGGCATCGACGTGGATTACCAGGATTCTGCGCAGTTGGCCAAGACCATCGACTCCGAGATTAAAAAGTGGTCGGGCTGGGTCAAAGCCGCCAATATCACACCAGAATAGGCCTCTAGCCCCCGTGGATATTGCGCAACCAGCTATCAAAAGTATAGCTAATGATGGCTGAGCTGTCTATGTCACTGGGCGCGCTACACGGCTACCGCGTCATCGACATGACGGGCGTGGTGCTCGGCCCCTATGCCACGCAGATCCTGGGTGACTACGGTGCCGACGTCATCAAGATCGAGCCGCCGGGTGGCGACATCATGCGCCATGCCGGGCCCATGCAGCACCCCGGCATGGGCCACATCTTTATCAACGCCAACCGCAACAAGCGCTCGGTGGTGCTGGACCTTAAAAAGCCGGATGACCGCGCGACCTTGCTCAAGCTGTGCGCCAGCGCCGACGTGCTGGCCTACAACATCCGTCCGGCCAGCATGGCGCGCCTGGGGCTTTCGTGGGAGGCCGTGCAGGCCGTCAACCCGCGTATCGTCTATTGCGGTGCCTACGGCTACAGCGAGGGAGGTCCCTACTCCGACTGGCCGGCCTATGACGACCTGATCCAGGGCGCGGCCTGCATTCCCTGGCTGATGACGCAAAGCGGCAGCCCCGAGCCACGCTATGTGCCTGCCACCTTTGCCGACCGCGTGACCGGCTTGAACATGGTGCACGCCATCATGGCCGCGCTGCTGGCGCGCGTGCGCACCGGGCGCGGCCAGAGTGTGGAAGTGCCGATGTTCGAGTGCCTGCTGCAGTTTGTGCTGGGCGAGCATCTGGGCGGCGCCACCTGGGAGCCACCCATTGGGCCCATGGGCCACAGCCGCATGCTGGCACCCAACCGCAAACCCTACGCGACCAGCGATGGCCATGTCTGCGCGCTGATGTACAACGACGCCCATTGGAAGGCCTTTCTGGCGCTGGTGGGCGAGCCACAGCGGTTTGAAGCGGACGCCCGTTTCACTACGCAGAACGCACGCATCACGCATAGCAACGCCATCTACGGTGTGGTGCAGGACCACCTGCGTGCCCACAGCACGGGGCACTGGCTCAGCGTGCTGGCTGCCAATGACATACCCGTCATGCCGATGATGAAGCTCGACGACTTGCTGACCGACCCCCACCTGGCCGCCACCGGTGCCTGGCTGGATGTAGCGCACCCGCACGAGGGGCGCCTGCGCCAGCTGCGCCCACCGGTGCGCATGAGTGATACGCCTACTGCGGTGCGGCGGCCTGCACCCCTGCTGGGCGAGCACACACAAGAGGTTTTGGCTTCCTTGCACTCATTTTGAATGTCTGCGCGACGGGCAGCAGGCGTTTCGCTCAGGCGGAAGGTACACGGCATCCACCTGCTCCTCCACCATCAGGGAGCAGCTTTCCAGATCATGAACAACCCGGGACTGCAAGGCCTTTTGCAGCGCAGCGGTCGCAATGAGTTGGGCAGTGGCCTGGTCGCGGGCAGCAGCTATCCAGGACTGAAACGCGTTGTCAAACATTGGGTTGGGCATCATGTAGAACATAGCGATTCCTTTCAGGGGACGGTGGAGCAAATTCAAAAGATTTGCCTATACAGGTTATCGTCCCAAACGGGATGTTCGTAGGGCTTGATAATGCAGCTGAAAAGGGCCTTACTTGGCCTCTTGTGCCGCGACCATTGGCACCACCCCTACCCCTACCTCTACCTGGCACTCTCGCCTCAAAAAAAGCGTCCGCTTGAATGAACCACCACACCACCCGAATCAAGGTGCTCTCTGCCGGAATTTTCAGCCTGATTCTGGCGCTGGGAGTGGCCCGTTTTGCCTATACCCCGCTGCTGCCGCTGATGCAACAGCAAGCGGGCCTGGGCGTGGCTGCAGCGGGGTGGCTTGCGGCCATCAACTACGCGGGCTATTTGAGCGGGGCGCTGATTGCATCGCGTATCAGCAGTCTGGTGCTCAAAGACCGGCTGTACCGGGTCGGCATGGTGCTGGCCATTGTCAGCACCGTGGTCATGGGCTTGAGCACCAATGTGGTGGTGTGGGCCTTGTCACGGTATGTGGCAGGACTGACCAGCGCAGCGGCCATGCTGCTGGGCACCGGGCTCATCATGAACTGGCTCATCCGCCACAACCACCGCAGCGAGCTGGGCATCCACTTTGGCGGCATCGGGCTGGGCATCGCGGGTTGTGCGGGTGCGGTCATGCTGTTTACACCCTGGCTGGACTGGCGTGAGCAGTGGTTTGCGTTCAGTGCCCTGGGCTGCGTGCTTCTGGTACCCGCGCTGCGCTGGCTGCCACCACCCGACACCAGTGGCCTGACCACAGGCGGCATGAAATTGCAGGACAAGCCTCCGAGCCCGCTGTATTTGCGCGTGTTCATGGCGGCCTATTTTTGTGCCGGTTTTGGCTATGTGGTGAGTGTCACCTTCATTGTTGCCATCGTGAACCAGTTGCCGGACTTGGCGGGCTGGGGCAATCTGGTGTTTTTGGCCATTGGCGTTGGGGCGGCACCCGCCTGTTTCAACTGGGACCTGATTGCGCGACGCACCGGTGACCTGAACGCGCTCATTCTGGCCGCGGTTCTGCAGATTGTCGGGATACTGCTGCCCGTTCTGGTGCCCGGCCTGTGGGCGGCGATGCTGGGTTCCCTGCTGTTTGGGGGAACCTTCATTGGCATGGTCAGCCTGGTGCTGAGCATGGCGGGCCGCTACTACCCCACCATGCCTGCCAAGATGATGGGCAAGATGACGCTTTCCTATGGGGTTGCGCAAATCATTGGGCCGGCTGTCACCGGCATGATCGGGGCGCAGTTTGGCAGCTACAACGCCGGCCTGTATGTGGCCGCCGGCATCATGGTCCTTGGCACCGGACTGCTATTCGTGCTGAAGGTGGTGGAGCGGCGCGACGCCACGGGTGCAGCCGCGTGACAGGTGAGCCAAACTGCGCGACACCAGGGTTTCATCGCGCTGGCTAAACTGTGACACCGCCCCCCTTACCTGACTGGCACCCACATGAAAACCATCTCACTCGGCCATAGCGACCTGCACGTTACCCCCATCTGCCTGGGCACCATGACCTTTGGCGAGCAGGTGAACGAGTCCACCGCCCACGCCATCATGGACCGCGCCGTCGAGCGCGGCATCAACTTCATGGACACGGCCGAGATGTATGCCGTGCCGCCACGTGCCGAGACCTTCAACGCGACCGAAATCATCATGGGCAACTGGCTGGCGGTGCGCCCCGGGCTGCGCCAGAAGCTGGTGCTGGCAACCAAAGTGGCCGGGCCATCGCGCGGCATGCCCTGGGTGCGCGGTGGCAAGGGCGATCTGAGCGGCGCGGACATCATTGCCGCCTGTGACGGCAGCTTGCAGCGGCTCAAGACCGATGTGATCGACCTCTACCAGATCCACTGGCCCAACCGCTCGGTACCCATGTTTGGCGGCCTCTACTACAAGCCGGTGGATGACCAGGCGCAGACCAGCATGCACGCGCAGCTGGAAGCGCTGGGCCAGTTGGTCAAGGCCGGCAAGGTGCGCGCGGTGGGCCTGTCCAATGAGACACCCTACGGCGTGCACGAGTTTGTGCGCCTGGCCGAACAGCATGGCCTGCCACGCGTGGCCACGGTACAAAACGTCTACAGCCTGATCAGCCGCGGGCTGGAAAACGGCCTGGACGAGACGATGCATCGGCTGGGTGTTTCGCTGCTGGCCTATTCGCCGCTGGCCTTTGGCCTGCTGACTGGCAAGTACGATGACAGCGGCACTGAGGGGCCAGATGCCCCCAAGGAGGCGCGCATCGCCAAGTTTGAGTCCATGCGCAAGCAGCGCTGGGGCCGCAAGGAGCCGCTGGCGGCGGCCATACGCTATAGCGCACTGGCCCGCGCCCATGGCCTCACACCCACGCAGCTGGCGCTGGCGTTCTGTTACACCAAGTGGCAGGTGGCCAGCACCATCATCGGCGTGACTTCGCTGGCGCAGCTGGAAGAAAACATCGACGCATTTGGCACGACGCTCACCCCCGAGGTGCTGGCGGCGATTGATGCGTTGCGGCTGGAGTTGCGGGACCCGGCGTATTGAGTCTGCAGTGTGCTGAGGAACCTGGGTTGCAGGTAGGAGCGCTTTTGTTCAGGGGAAACCGGTGTGTCGGCCATAGATGCATTGCTGGCATCCACCCGGTGTCCTCGTGAGTCAGGTAGGCCGCGCAAGCTGCCGTTCACCAAGTCGGTCCAATTGCCTGTTTTCAGCGCTTTGGCACCTAGATTCCGGCAATCGCGATCTGCGGGGTTTGTCGGATTTTTTATACCTGTATAGATTTCAGTTAAAACCGTTGCAAGCAAGGCTCCAAGCCACTCTCAGGAGAAATTCATGTCCAGATTATCCCGCAGCGCCCAGAATATCCCGCAGGTTTTGCGGTCTACATTACTACAAGGGCTTACCCACTTTTGTCAAACAAATTTCCACCGGGGTTAAATCGCGCAAGCGATTGACACCGAAACTATCAATCTGATTCCACCTTGAGCGATTGGCTGCGCTGCTCAAATGGCAAGAGGTGCGGACAGCGAAACTACAAACTGTCATTGCTGCAAGCGCAAAACCTGCGGACCCTGATGAAAGACGCGCGTGGGGGACTCATTCGTTAGCCGAGCACACCAAAGGTGTCTCCGAAATGTAGTCAGTCACTCCCCACGCAGGTCCAACCTTTGCACATCAACGCTAGCGTCACGCGGTGGTGGATACGAAACTCCTTTTTCTCAGATCAGAATCACACAGGAAGTTTGAACGCATCTCCCCTGTGCAGTACTGCCCAGCACATGCGAGCGTTTTTGGCCGCAATCGCCACAATGGCGCGCCAGTAACCCCGCCGCTCGGCCAGGCTGGTTGCCCAGCGGCTGATCGGGTAAGTCTTATTTTTTGCTGCAACCAGTACCGCCCTTGCGCCCAGCACCAGCAGAGAGCGCAAGTAGGAGTCTCCCGCTTTGGTGATGTGCCCCAGGCGCTGCTTACCACCCGAGCTGTACTGACCGGGCACCAGGCCCAGCCAGGCGCTGAGCTGGCGACCATTGGAGAAGTCATGTCCATGGCCAATCGTACTGATCAGTGCCGTAGCCGTAGTCGGCCCAACGCCGGGCAATTGCATGAGTTGGCGTGCTGCGGGATCCGCTTTGGCCAGTGTTGCAATGTGGTGGTCGTATTGGGTAATGCGCTCATCAAAGTGGCTCACCTCGCTAAGTAAGTCACCCACAACGGTATTGGCCCAACCTGGCAGGTCTTCCAGGTGTTGTAGCGCCTGTTGACGCACAACAGCGGCCTTGAGTGGCAACACCACCCCAAATTCAGAAAGCAGACCCCGGATGCGATTGATCGTGGCGTTAGGTTGCTCTACAAATCCCTGGCGAGCACGGTGCACCATGAGTTGGCCTTGCTGGTCCACTGTTTTGATCGGAACAAAACGCATGTTGGCGCGCGTAACCGCCTCGCATACGGCTGACGCATCAGCAGCATCGTTCTTGCCACGCTTGCCCGAAAGCCGGTACGGCGCGACGAACTTAGGCGCCATCAGGCGCACGGTGTGACCAAAGGTGGCAAATAGTCTTGCCCAGTAATGGGCACCTGAGCAGGCTTCCATGCCAATAAGGCAAGGCGGTAAAGACGCAATAAGTGGCGCCAACTTGGCGCGTGGCACGCTGGGCTTGAGCAACACAGGCTTGCCTGTGGCATCAACACCATGAACGGCAAAGACGTTCTTTGCCAGATCGATTCCAACGGTTACGATAGTCATGATTTCCCCTTCCAATAAACAAGTGAGTTGATGAAAAGATTCGCCTCTCCATCTTGGCACTCTGTTGCCGTAAACCGCAACCCTGACGGGGCGCGGCTCGCATGGGACGGGGAAGTCCCTTTCATTCGTTAAATTTCACGCAAACCGCCTCAGTCTATCGTCGCCTAATTATCTCAAACGTGCTATATTTATCGCATGAAATGGGAGATCAAATATCACGATGAGAAGTTGCAGGCTGATGTGCTGGCGTTACCGCCAGGAATTTTGGCCAGATACTTTCATTGCACTGATCGCATGGTTGAGTTCGGCCCAGATCTGGGGATGCCTCACACGCGTGCAATGAGTATGGGTCTTTTCGAGTTGCGTTTGAAGTCCCGTGAGGGTATCGGGCGGGTGTTTTATTGCACCTTGGTGGATCGCAAGATCGTCATGCTCCATCAGTTTGTGAAGAAGACGGACAAGACACCTCCCAAAGAACTGGCACTAGCGCGCAAGCGAATGAAGGAGTGGAAAAATGTTGACACATAAACAACTTCGCACCAAGGCACTGGCTAACGCTGAGGTAAAGGCGGAATACGAAAAATTAGCCGATGAGTTTTCCCTGTTGGACGAGTTCTTGAAGGCGCGTGCGGCGCAAGGTCTAACCCAGGCTCAAGTGGCAGAAAAGATCGGCACCACACAGTCTGCAGTTGCGCGTATGGAGTCGGGTAGTGGCAAACATTCACCATCTTTGGCGACACTTACCAAGTATGCGGATGCCTTGGGATGCAAGCTGGAGGTTCGGTTGGTTCGCAGGCCTCGGCCAGCGAGAAGTTTGGCTGGTCGTCCAAGCCCGACAACGCCCAAACGCGTTGGGGCTTGACTTCGACGTTAAACCACATCAAATGACCACCATGCTGCGTTGGCTTGCTATACCTCCTGCAATAGTTGCAGCGTGGGTGCTTGCGATCCTTCTCGGATTTGGTTTGCTTGACGTGGCTGTTCGCTTCTGTCCTGCAGAGGATATGGTCTCAGGAATGTGCATAGCGTCCTGGTACCGATATGTCGAGAGTGGCATCATCGTAGGGTGCGCTGCAATTGCGGCAGCATTGATCCTTGCGGTGTCCGTTCTTCTTGCTCCTTCTCACCGTGTAACTGTAGCGACTGTGGTTCTCAGTGGTGGCGTGGCGGTAGCCTTTTACATGGCGTATATGTCTGGTGCGTGGGATAGTTTCTGCGGAGCTGTCCTAGCCGGTGTTACCGCATGGTTTGCGATGCAACGATGGGCGCAAATGCCCGCAAAGGGGCCAGATGTGCTCTAACATTTCGCTCGGCAAGGACAGACAACTCAAGTTGGCCGCTTCGCGGCTGGTGTTGCCTGCCGGGCCGCTTTGACGTTGAGGCTGTAAAAATTCTGCAGAAGAACTTTTGCGGTACTTACCGCCAACCCACAGCGAACGACCACTTTCGGCGGAAACGAAGGGCAGCTTACGCCATTTCAGTGGATTTCTGAAGGTGCTAGCGAACGGTAGCTACGGGCCTGCAAGAGTCATCCACGTCGTCAAATCCTATGACTCCTACCGCCCCACAACGGTCGAAATCCTACCGCATACCCCTTCTCCAATGCCCAAATAGCGCTTCCCGGCTGGCGTAGCGGGTGTCCGTTCATCGGCTTCAACTCGCAGTTGCCACAGAGCTTGCGACCCCACAATAGTGTTAACAAAAGGGTGCCGGCCGACCCCGCACGTTCGCCTGCGACTGAGGCCAGGGAATGGATACCCGCTACGCCAGCCGCGCCCGGTGCCGCGCCACCTGCGCACGCACCTGCACGGGTGCCGTGCCACCCAAGGTGTTGCGCGCGTTCAGCGAGCCACGCAGGCTCAGACATTCATACACATCC
>CAJAVE010000337.1 GCA_903945325.1 uncultured beta proteobacterium
CGCTCTGTGGTGCGCAACGACGGCACCTACAACGGCCGCGACATCGGCGAGGTGCTGGTCAACAAGGGCGAGATCGGCTATGTGATCAACATCAATACCTTCTTGCAGCAGTTCTATATCTACGCGGTGGACTTTGTCGAGTCCGGCCACCGCGTGGGCATGCGTGCCAAGGAGCTGTGCACGCTGGACAACCTGCCCGACGAGGTGCTGGAGCAACTGGGCGCAAAGGCCGCCGTGCTGCAGACGCTGGGGTCCGCGAAGCCTTCAGACGAACCCGCTCTGTCCTCAACCGCCTAAGGTCCCCATGAACACCAACGCCACCCCTCTTGCGACTGTCAGCGCCAACGCCATGCCCGGCATCGAACCGCGCGAGCCAGCCTATGCCTGGGGCCAACGGGTCATTGCGCTGGACGATCTGGTCAATGACGGCAGCTACCCCGATCGAGCGCTGGACGCGCTGCTGGCCGCGCGCGGATCACTGGGCGAGGTGGTCAATATCGGCCATGCACCCGAGCTGAACGAACCGGTCTACCTGGTGCAGTTTGACGGTTGCGTAGTAGGCTGCCTGGAGATCGAACTGGTTCCCGCCCCACGCGGCCTGCTGCCCGAGACAGAGGACGTGGTGTGAGCATGGCTGCCGCCATCACGGCACCGGCCAGCGCCCAGGTGGTGGACCTGATGGTGCGCCGCATGGAGCGTGCCCTGCGCGAGCGCGTGCGCTACCGCTATGTGCAGCCGCAGGTGCTGCGTGAGGGCGATGCCTTTCGCATCCAGAGCCCTTGCTGCTCGCGCAAGGTGGACCCGACTGGCGGCTTGATTGATATAGCCTTGCTGGTTCCGCATGGTGATGGTCACTGGTGCCTGTGTTCGCGCGACCACGCCAACAGCACCTGGGAGCCACTGCACCACGATGCGTCGCTGGAGGTGTTGCTAGACCTGTTGTGCGTCGATAGCGAACGCCAGTTCTGGGCATAAGACGCCTAGCACCACAGCCCGTCACACACCATGATTTACCTGGACCACAACGCCACCACGCCGCCCGCACCCGCGGTCATCGCGGCCATGCTGCCAGTGCTGTCTGGCGTGTGGGCCAACACCTCGTCCCAACACGGCCCGGGCCAAGATGCGAAGCGCACCCTGGGCACCGCGCGCGCCACCGTGGCCCGGGTGCTGGGCTGCAAGCCGGTGGAAGTGATCTTTACCAGTGGCGCCACCGAGGCCAACCACTTGGCGGTGCGCGGTCTGCTGGCTGCCGCCGCGCCCAGCCGCCGTCGCGTCATCTTCAGCAGTGTGGAGCATGCAGGCCATTTGCGCCTGGCGCGCGCGCTGGTGCAAGCCGGTGTTCCGGTGGACTTCATTCCGGTGCGCTCCAACGGCACGCTGGACATGGCCGCCGCCGCCGCGCTGATCACGCCCGACGTGGCACTGGTCTCGCTAATGGCCGCCAACAACGAAACCGGCGTGCTGATGCCGGTGACCGAAGTGGCCGCGCTCTCGCATGCTGCGGGTGCCGTGCTGCATGTGGACGCCACGCAGTTCATTGGCAAGCAGCCGTTCAATTTTTCCACCTACGGCGCGGACGCCGTCTCCTTGTCGGCCCACAAATTTCAAGGCCCCAAAGGTGTAGGCGCGCTGCTGCTGCGCCAGGGCGTGGCGCTGGTGCCGCAAACGCTGGGCAGCCAGGAGCGGGGCCGCCGTGGCGGCACCGAGAATCTGGCCAGCATCGTGGGCATGGCCGCCGCACTCGACCTGTTGGGCGATGTCGCCATGCAGGCCATGCGTTTGGCTACGTTACGCGACGTGCTGGAAACGGGCCTGCAACAGGCACTGCCCGAGACCCATGTCTGGTGCCAGACGGTGCCACGCTTGCCGGGTACCAGTTACCTGCGCTTTGGTCAACTCTCGGTGGACGTGGTGTTGCAGCGCCTGGATCGCCTGGGCGTGGCCGCCTCCAGTGGCGCGGCTTGCTCCTCCGGTGGCAGCGAGCCGTCGCACGTGCTGACGGCCATGGGCGTGCCCGCCGAAGAGGCGTTGGCCGCCGTGCGCTTTTCGCTGGGCGCCACCAGCACCCTGGCCGACGTGAACCACTTATTGCAGACACTGCCGCCACAGCTGTCGCCATTGTTGTGTGAAGAACTACAGACTGCTCCTTAAAGCCCATCCATGAATTCCCAATTAACTCCAGGAGCCGACGATGAAACTGATGATTCGCAAAGACAGCAAGGGTGTGCTGACCGGCTATGTGCCGAAAAAAGACCTGGAGGAACCCATTGTTTCCATGGCCAACCCGGGGATGTGGGGCGGACTGGTCACGCTGGCCAACGGCTGGCAATTCGACCTGCCCGCCATGCCCGCCGACACACC
>CAJAVE010000338.1 GCA_903945325.1 uncultured beta proteobacterium
GCCGCAAGGCGGGGTCAGAACACTGGGCGTACCCACGGTGGTGGACAGACTGATCCAGCAAGCACTACATCAGGCGATGCAACCCCTGTTTGAGCCCACCTTCTTGCAAAGCAGCTACGGCTTCAGGCCGGGAAGAAGCGCACAGCAGGCGGTAAGGAAAGCGGCACAGTACATCCGCGCCGGCAAGCGCTGGGTGGTGGACATGGACTTGGAGAAATTCTTTGACCGTGTCAACCACGACGTGCTGATGGCGCGGGTGGCGCGCGAGGTACAGGACGCAAATGTCTTGCGCTTGATACGCAAGTTCCTGCAAGCCGGGATGATGGCCAACGGGGTAGAGACACCGCGGTATGAGGGAACGCCGCAAGGCGGTCCTTTATCGCCACTGCTGTCGAACATCCTGCTGACCGATCTTGACCGGGAGTTGGAAAAACGCCAACTGCTCTTTTGCAGGTATGCCGATGACTGCAACATTTATGTGGGCAGTCAGCGCGCAGGCCAGCGCATCATGCAAAGCGCGAAAGGGTTTCTCGCAAACCGGCTCAAGCTGAGCGTGAACGAGGCCAAAAGTGCAGTGGCACGACCCTCGATGCGCAAGTTCCTGGGCTACAGCGTGACAGGCAAACAGGCCGCCAAAATCCGCATTGCCACGCCCAGCATCGAGCGCTTGAAAGAGTCGGTACGCAACCTGTGCATTCAAGGGCGGGGCAGGTCACTGCTTCAGACCATCGACAAGCTCAATCCGATTCTGCGAGGCTGGATGAACTACTTCAGCCTTACCCAGAGTCGACGGCCCATCGAAGAACTTGATGCATGGGTGCGCAGACGACTGCGATGTTTGCTGTGGCGGCAATGGAAGCGACCCAAGACGCGGGAGTCCAAGATGCTCGCCTTCGGGCTTGACGCCCAGCGTGCATGGAAGTCCAGCGTCAACGGACGCGGACCTTGGTGGAATGCCGGGGCCAAGCATATGATTGCTGCATTGCCGCCAAAGTTCTTCACTCAACTCGGGCTGGTCTCGCTGGTGGCAACCCACCAGCACCTCCAGCGTTCTACTTGAACCGCCGTATGCGGAACCGCACGTACGGTGGTGTGAGAGGGCTGAGGGGGCAACCCCTCACCCTACTCGATGTCAAACCCTACAAGATTCCGGAATCAGTCCTCGTTGTCATTTTTACGGATGCGTTAGAGGTCCTGTTAATTCGTCGCTCTGACGGCGATGACTTGGGTGCCGAGTATTGGCAATCGGTGACTGGCAGCAAAGACCGGCCCGATGAAGATTTGATGGATACCGCAGTACGCGAAGTGTGGGAGGAGACCGGGATCGATTGCGCGGCTGGTGCCACACACCATACCGTGTTGCGTGACTGGAAGCTGATCAATGTGTACGGTATTTACCCCCAATGGTTACACCGCTACGCGCCTGGTATTACGCACAATACCGAGCATCTGTTCGGTCTGCGCGTCGCTGATGGCTGCCCAATACGATTGAACCCGACGGAGCACACTGCCTACCAGTGGCTACCGTATCGGGAGGCAGCCGATAGGTGCTTTTCGCCTTCCAATGCTGAGGCCCTATTGCAGCTACCGCGTATGTCAGTCGGAATGGCCATTTAACGGGCGGGCACAGCATGACACTTTTAAGGGTGGCTACCTACAACATTCACAAAGGTGTACAGGGCATTGGCCCCACCCGGCGGCTGGAGATTCACAATCTGGGCCACGCGGTCGAGCAACTGGACGCAGATATCGTCTGCCTCCAGGAAGTCAGGAAGATGCATCGGCGCGATGCACTGCACTTTACCCATTGGCCCGATATGCCACAGGCAGACTTTCTGGCGCCCGAAGGATATACGGCCATTTACCGCACCAATGCCCTTACGCGCCATGGAGAGCATGGCAACGCCATGCTGTCGCGATGGCCTGTAGTGGCGCACCAGCATGAAGACATGTCAGACCACCGATTCGAGCAACGCGGACTGTTGCACTCGGAGGTCATTGTCAATGGTGCAGCAGTGCATGTGGTTGTAGTGCACCTTGGACTCATCAAAGCCAGCCGCGTGCGGCAACTGGCCCAGCTCGTGCGATTTATTGAACGCGAGATCTCTGTTGATTCTCCGGTCATCATTGCAGGGGACTTCAATGATTGGGGGACCACCGTGCGGTCCACTTTGGGCGCTGTGGGTATGGTGGCTTTTGACCGCGAGCGGGTTGCCACTTTCCCGTCGCGCTTGCCGGTTGTGCAATTGGACTATGTGTATGCCAGGGGGCTCGTTCCATTGGGTTTACAGGTTCCAAGGGGGCATATCTGGGGTCGTATGTCAGATCACTTGCCATTGATCGCTGAATTTGATCTTCCATCGGAATGCCCTTGACTGCGACAACTCTTCAGGCTGGCCACCAAGTCAAGTTACTCAAGGGTGGGGGTGATTATTTTTCGGCACTGGTTGACGCCATCGATGCCAGCAGACATGAGGTTCGGCTGGAAACCTATATTTTCAGCTTTGATGCATCGGGGGAGCGAGTGGCGGCATCGCTGGCGCGCGCTGCATTGCGCGGCGTAGCCGTTTTTTTGGTGATGGATGGCGTGGGTACATCGGTGGTGCCGTCCCACTGGGCGCAACGATTCGACAGTTCCGGTGTGCAATGGCACCTTTTTTCTCCTTTGGGGCGTTGGGGTTTATTGATTCCAGGTGGGTGGCGCAGGCTGCATAGAAAATTGTGCGTTGTTGATGGAGAGGTTGCGTTTTGTGGTGGGATCAATATTCTGGATGATTATTTTGACCCGGCGTATGGGCAGCTAGAAGCGCCAAGGTATGACTTCTCGGTTCAGGTCCGAGGACCGTTGGTCGACGCAGCACATAGTGCTCTCGTCCAGTTTTGGGGGAGATTGCAAATCAAACGGCAGCTTGAAAAACTCCAGTTTGGAGATGCCCGTCGGACCTGGAAAGATGCCAATCAGTCACCTCATCCAGCGAGATCTGTTCGATGTGACCCTGGTTTTGGGGGGCAATCCAACGTTGCTGCGACGTTGGTCCTGCGAGACAACGTGCGCAACCGCAGTAGCATTGAGCGGACCTACCGCAAGGCCATTGCGGGTGCCCGAAAGGAGATAGTGATTGCCAATGCGTACTTTCTGCCTGGTGGGAAATTGCGCCGTGCACTCATCCATGCTGCACGCAGGGGCGTGCGTGTGCGGCTTCTACTACAGGGTCGCTATGAGTATTTCATGCAGTACCACGGAGCCCGACCGGTGTTCGGTGTACTGCTGGCGGCCGGTGTTGAGATCCATGAATACTCTGCCGGATTCCTGCACGCCAAAGTGGCGGTGGTGGACGGGCGTTGGGCTACTGTTGGATCATCCAATCTGGATCCGCTGAGTTTGCTGCTGGCACGCGAGGCCAACGTAGTGATGGACGATGCATCCTTCGCCCACGAGCTCCGATCAAGCCTGATATCGGCGATGGAAATCCATGGAGTCAAGCTGGATGCGCAGGCCTATGCACAGCGTCCCTGGTCGCAGCGCTTTCTTGACCGGCTGGCGTTTGGTGGGATGCGCCTCTTGTTGTTTCTTGCCGGAAGGCGCTATTGATTTGATAGCTGTCTGCGCAATTTTCACGGGGGCTAGTGGCCAAAAACCCTATTGATCAAAGGCTGGTAGTATTCTTGCATGTTAATGAAATCGCTGACCACCATGAACCCAACTGATGCCGATGAGGGCACCCCGATTTCCGTGAAGATTAGGGAACGCCTCTTGGCGGCCCGAAAGCGGTTCCACGCCAATGACAATATCGCCGAGTTCGTGACGCCTGGCGAACTGGAGAAATTGCTCGATGAAGTCGAAGTCAAGATGCAAGGAGTGTTGGACAGTTTGGTGATAGACACCGCCAACGACCACAATACGGACAATACGGCCAGGCGAGTCGCCAAGATGTACCTTAACGAGGTGTTTCGTGGCCGCTATGTGCAAGCCCCTAGCATCACTGAATTTCCCAATGTCGGTCATCTCAATGAATTGATGATTGTTGGCCCCATCACGGTTCGCAGTGCTTGCAGCCACCATTTTTGCCCCGTCATTGGCAAGATCTGGATCGGGGTTATGCCAAACGAACACACCAACGTCATCGGCTTGTCGAAGTACGCCCGCCTAGCGGAGTGGATTATGGGACGTCCCCAAATTCAGGAAGAGGCCGTCGTCCAACTGGCTGACCTGATTCAGGAAAAGACCCAACCGGACGGCTTGGCTATCGTGATGGAAGCGAGCCATTACTGCATGGCCTGGCGCGGCGTGAAAGACATGGATAGCAAGATGATCAACTCCGTTATGCGCGGCGTTTTTTTGAAAGACCCCAACTTGCGGCGTGAATTTTTGTCCCTGATCCCTCGGAAAGGCTAAGCCATGTTGGTACGTTTACTGTATGCCAGTCGGGCAATCGATTCAAGCCCTGACGCCATTGAAACCATTCTTGCCAAGGCGCGGCAGTACAACCCGACGTGCGGGATCACGGGCATCTTGTGTTACGGCGGAGGCATATTTTTGCAGGCCATTGAAGGTGGGCGCATGGCCGTGAGTGAGCTCTATGGCCATATTCAGAAAGATGTTCGCCACAAGGATGTGGTGCTGCTGCACTACGAGGAAATCTCGGAGCGACGCTTTGGCGGCTGGACTATGGGGCAGGTCAATATGTCCAAAATCAACACCAACATTTTGCTGAAATATGCAGAGAAGCCGGAGCTGGATCCTTATGCTGTTTCAGGCAAAGTGTCATTGGCCTTGCTGGAAGAACTGATGGCGACCGCCTCCATCATCGGGCGGGCCTGATCCGCAGACATGCCGGCGTCGGCACTTGCTCTGGTCGTACTGGCCGGTTTCATTCACGCTTGCTGGAATATCGCTGCCAAGAAGGCTGGTGGAGACGTGCGTTTTTCCTGTTTCAGCTCATTGGTCATGATGGTGGTGTGGGCTCCTTTGGGTCTGTGGTTGGGTTGGCAGCAGGTCCCCGATTGGGGGCCGCTTCAATGGAGCTTGGTGGGTGCTAGCGGTATTCTGCACACCGTCTATTTCATAGTTCTTTTGCGCGGTTACCGCAAAGCGGATTTGACGGTTGTTTACCCGTTGGCCCGGGGCTCAGGCCCCTTGCTGTCGTCAATGGTGGCTATTTTTTTTCTGGGTGAACAGATTTCCGCCCTGGGTTTTGCCGGTGTGATGGCTGTGGTGGCCGGTGTCTTTTTGGTGGCCGGCGGCCCTGCACTTGTGCGCAATGCACACACCTCTGAGCAAGCCATTCGCCTCCAAAAAGGAATGTTCTATGGACTATTGACGGGCGTATTCATTGCCAGTTATACGGTTGTCGATGGCTACGCAGTAAAGTTTGCCCTCATGTCTCCTATCTTGGTGGACTATTTCGGCAATTTTGTGCGCCTGGCATTTTTGATTCCGAGCGTGGTGCGAAACCCTTCAGAAGCACGCTCTTTGTGGCGCAGTCAGTGGAAGTATGCTGTGATTGTGGGCGTCATTAGTCCGATTTCATATGTTTTGGTGCTTTATGCGATGCAAGTGGCACCCCTGAGTCACGTCGCACCTGCTCGCGAGGTGTCCATGCTCTTTGCCGCTTTGCTGGGTGGGCATTTGCTGGGGGAGGGTGACCGGGTGCTGCGTTTTCTTGGCGCGGCGTGTATTGGTGGTGGCGTTATGGCCCTTGCATTGGGATAGTTCGCCGTGACACAGTTGGTCGGATGTGACTTTTCCAGCAGCCCCACAAATCGCAAGCCGATCGTGTTGGCGTGGGGACATTTGCGCGGCACCGCGGTGGTTCTGGAGCGGTTGGAGTATTTGCCCTCACTGGACACGTTTGGTCATTGGCTTTCGCAGCCTGGGACATGGACCGGTGGCTTTGACCTGCCGTTCGGTTTACCGCGCGAACTGGTTGTGGCACTGGGTTGGCCCTTGACCTGGGAGGCCTGCATTCGACATTACGCCACCTTGAGTCGTGCTGAAATCCGTGCCGCATTCGCTGGATTTTGCAATTGCCGACCCGTTGGCGGAAAGTTTGCCCACCGTGCAACGGACAAGCCGGCGGGTTCCAGTCCATCCATGAAATGGGTGAATCCGCCAGTGGCATTCATGCTGCATGCAGGAGTTCCTAAATTGCTGGATGCAGGCATCGTGTTGCCTGGCTTGTATTTACAGGAGTCGCTTGCTAGCCCCTGTGGCGATGGTGAACAGCGGATAGCGCTTGAGGCCTACCCCGGCCTGTTGGCGCGGGAGTTGTTGGGGCGGCGCAGCTACAAAAGCGACGACCGTTCCAAACAGACATCGGACCGCCTGATTGCCCGCAAAGACCTGATTACCGGTTTGGAAGCGGGGCAAACCCGTCTGGGGCTTAGACTCAAGCTGACCCATGCCCAACGGGATGCGATGGTTGACGATGCATCGGGTGATTCGCTCGATGCAGTTTTGTGTTTGCTACAGGCTGCCTGGGGCCAGCAGCGGTTCGCCACCGGCGACACCTTGTACGGCTTGCCGTCTGACTTGGACCCGCTGGAGGGCTGGATTGTGAGCGCTTGAAGTGCGGCGCGGTCAGCGAGTGCGTGAGATCACGCTTTCTTCCAATTTGAGTGCGAGCTGGGAAATTGCCATTGCGGCCGGGCAACTGGGAGTTGTCTGCATCAACAACTGGCGTCGCATGATGGCTTGTCGAACGGCTGGGTCTGCGGGAATGTCGCCCATATGGATCAATTTGATCGGCCGCCCCGGTTCCGTTGGCACAAACCTGTCCAGAACTTGCTGCAACTGCACAGTGATGGCGCGGCCATCACCAATGCGGGCAGTCTGGTTGATCACCATGCGAATGTTCTGGCGCTTTTGCTGGCCAACAAGCACCTTGATGGTCGCGTAAGCGTCTGTCAACGAAGTGGGTTCCGGCGTAGCGACGACCAACACCTCCGACGCCAAGGACACGGCAAACAACACCACATCGGAGATGCCTGCGCCGGTGTCGAGCAATACCACATCGTAATGGGGAACCAGTCCACTCATGATGCGCAAAAAATCGTCGCGCACTTCAGGTGTCAGGCGGGAGTATTCGACCATTCCTGAGCCTGCCAACAGAACGGAGAATCCGCCGGGCGCTCGAATAATTGCTTCTTCGAGTTTTGCCTTGCCGGTGAACACATCGTGCAGTGTTATCTTGGGGTAAAGGTTCAGTACTACATCCAGGTTGGCCAAACCCAGGTCTGCGTCCAATACCAATACACGGTGGCCCAGTTTGGCCAGTGCAGCCGCCAAGTTGGCCGACACAAACGTCTTGCCAACACCGCCCTTTCCACTGGTCACAGCCATGACTTTCCCCAATGGCTTGAGCGGCACGGATGAACCGGATTCTTGAGGCACAGGGGGATTCAATACGTCAGACATCAATTCACCCTTTGCATGGCGCTACCGGCGGCAATGACCGGCAAGTCGCTTGAAACACTTTCGATCCACGCAGGGTCTCCCAGCGACAGATGGCCAAACAGAAGATTTTTCTCCTCCGCACTGACAAAAATTTCCTGTTGATGGTCCAGCCACACGCGATTGCGTCCTTCAGACTTGGCTCGGTACAACTGCACGTCGGCCCTCTCGGTCCACAACGCCCCCGTGGAGCGAATCCATTCGGGCGCATAGGCACCACCAACGCTGATGGTGACACTAATAGTCAGGCTGGGTGAAATGGTGATTGCGAGTGCTTCTATCGTTGCGCGGATGCGTTCAGCGACCGTAGAGCCAAAGGATGTGTGGCAATTCGGAAGAACTACCGCAAATTCTTCACCACCGTACCGAGCGACCGTGTCCATGGGTCGAACGCAACTGGCAATGGATTTTGCGACCGCCAGCAGTACCTGATCACCGGCCTGGTGCCCATATGTGTCGTTGACTTTCTTGAAATGGTCAATGTCCAACATCAGCAACAAGGCAGGGTCGCCGGAGCGCGCAACACCGTCGATGGTGCGCTCTTGTACGGCACGGAAATGGCGACGATTGCCGAGTCCCGTCAATGGGTCTTTTAAGGATAGCTCACACAAACCGTCTATCACGCCCTGAAGGTAATCTTTAGGGGAATCTTCTGGGCTGGGCAATTCAAACACCATGCTGTGGTCCAGCAACGCACGTGCGTTGTCGAGCTGCAACTGTTGCAAATGAATGAGGTAACTGGAAGAAGGGTTTGCCACAGCAGGTGTCAAAGTTGATCCGTTAAAGCATAACAGGAACTGGGCTGATGGTGCCACGCGAGCGGGCTATTGTTCTGAGCCATATGCAGCATATTTACCGGGTAATTTTGAGTTTTATTTCACAGCAGTCTGCGTTGCACCGCAGATCGGGCACAGCGGGTTGCGCGGCAACCGGATATCGGTCCAGGTCATGTTGCGACCATCGAGCATTAGCAGGCGACCAACCGCAGGTTCACCGGCTCCACTTAGCAATTTCAGCGCTTCGGCCGCCTGCATGCTGCCAATAATGCCGACCAATGGCGCAAATACCCCCATGGTGGCGCAGCGTGTTTCTTCAAATACCGTGTCAGGCGGGAATACGCAGGCGTAGCAAGGTGAATCCTGGTTTCTAGAATCGTAGACCGCCAGTTGGCCATCAAAACGAATAGCGGCTCCCGAGACCAGTGGGACGCCGTGCCGAACGCAGGCAGCGTTCAGCGCCTGGCGGGTTTCGAAATTGTCGCTACAGTCCAGCACGACATCCGCGTCGGCTACCAGTGCATCAAGGCGCCGTGCATCCGCACGCTCGTTCAAAGCGGTGATATGAAGCTGAGAATTGATGGCCAGCAAAGTTTGTTGTGCAGACTTCACTTTGGGTTGACCCACGCGGTCCTCGGTGTGAGCGATCTGGCGCTGCAAATTCGTCAAATCCACTGTGTCGTGGTCGACCAGAGTCAACTGACCAATACCCGCGGTGGCCAAGTACAGCGCGGCAGGTGAGCCCAAGCCCCCAACACCGATGACCAATGCACGACTTCGCATGATCTGCGCTTGCCCGTCGACACCCAGTTCGTTGAGCAGAATGTGCCGCGAGTAACGCAGCAGCTGCGAATCATCCATGGCCACGTTTTAATTTTCTTTGGGCTCTTCCTTGCGCTCAACCAGTGTCTTACTGATCAGTACCGGCTTGCCTTTGAGCTGGTTGATCGCTTGCGCCAACTGAAAATCTTTCTCGGAACCAAACTCCGGTGGGCGGCGCTCGGAAGCCGGTTTGCGGGATTCTTCTTCGAGTCGCTTTAAAGCCTCGTCGCGCGCTTTTTCCCGGGTTGCGTCCTTGACTTCTTCACCCTGGCCACTCCCCAGATGCTTGCCCAGATCTGCTTCCCGCATACGCAGAGCCGCGTAGGGGCTGCCCTCTTCGGTGTCGTCCACCATCACATCCGGCACGATACCCTTGGCCTGAATGGACTTGCCACTGGGTGTGTAATAGCGCGATGTCGTGATTTTGAGGCCCGTATCCGGTCCCAGTGGCCTGAAGGTTTGCACCGAGCCCTTGCCGAAGGTCTGGCTACCCATGATGGTGGCCCGTTTGTGGTCTTGCAATGCGCCGGCCACGATCTCGCTGGCTGAGGCCGATCCCTCGTTCACAAGGACAACAAGTGGGATCTTTTTTAATGCGGCAGGGAGCTTTTTCAGAGGGTCTGTGCCATCGCGACCCAGGTAATCACGAACAGTTGCCTTGAGGGTCTGTTTGCTGTCTGCCGTCTGTCCGTTGGTGGACACCACGGTCACATTTTCTGGCAAAAAAGTCGCAGACACGGCAACCGCTGCATTGAGCAAACCACCGGGGTCGTTGCGAAGGTCCAGCACCATGCCTTTGATGTTGGGCTCCTGTCTGAAGATTTCTTCAATCTTGTTGACAAAATCGTCGACCGTGCGTTCCTGGAATTGGCTGACCCGTATCCATGCATAGCCTGGCTCGATCACTTTCCCGCGCACGGATTGCTGCTTGATTTCCTCACGGATGATGGTCACTGGAAAGGTACGGTTCTCGTCCTTGCGGTAGATGGTGAGCACAACCTTGGTGTTGGGTTCCCCACGCATGCGTTTGACCGCCTCATTGAGCGTCAAGCCCTTGACCGCAGTCTCGTCGACTCGCGTGATCAGGTCATTGGGTTTCAGGCCCGCGCGAAACGCCGGAGAACCTTCAATGGGAGATACAACCTTCACCAGACCCTCTTCCTGGGTAATTTCTATACCTACACCGACAAATTTGCCGGAGGTGCCTTCTTTGAATTCCTTGAAAGATTTCTTGTCGAAATACTGTGAGTGAGGGTCCAGGCTGGCCACCATGCCCGATATGGCTTCGGTGATCAGCTTTTTCTCATCCACTGGCTCAACATAGTCGCTTTTGACCATGCCAAAAACGGCAGCGAGTTGTTGCAACTCTTCCAGCGGAAGCGGCGCCAGGGTGCTTCGGGCAACGGTTTGCAGCGAGACCGTCGTTAACGCTCCCGCCATCACGCCAAGCCCGATCCAACCCGCAATTTTCAGTTTTTGACCCATAAATTTTCCAGTGCCATTTCAATATACACCTTGGAGGCAATGGTCCGCGGCGAGTTCCCCAGGTTTGGGTAAGAGTGGTGTGGTTATTCAGGCTTTTCCCTGCGCCGCCACTGCCGCTGCCGCCTTGGCCGCCGCCTCCGCATCGCCCAGGTAGTAGTGGCGAATGGGCTTCAAGTTGGCATCGAGCTCGTAGACCAGGGGGATGCCGTTGGGGATATTGAGGCCCACAATTTCGTCATCAGAAATGTTGTCCAGGTACTTCACCAAGGCTCGAATCGAGTTGCCGTGCGCCGCTACCACAATGCGTTGTCCGCTCAGAATGGCCGGTGCCATGGATTCCTTCCAGAACGGCATCACCCGCGCAACCGTGTCCTTCAGGCACTCGGTCAGGGGAACTTGTCCTGGTTCCAGCGCCGCATAACGCAGATCTGACCGCTCGCTACGGCTGTCTGTAGGTTCCAGTGCGGGCGGAGGCGTGTCATAGCTGCGACGCCACTGCAGGACCTGCGCATCACCATATTGTTTGGCCGTCTCGGCCTTGTTCAAACCCTGCAGCGCACCATAATGACGCTCGTTCAAACGCCAGGAATGCACCACGGGCAACCAGGTGCGGTCCATTTCGTCCAGGCAGTGCCACAGCGTGCGTGTGGCGCGTTTGAGGACACTGGTGTAGGCCAGGTCAAACTCATAACCATCGGCTTTGAGCAGGCGGCCAGCATTCTTGGCTTGCTCGATGCCGGTGGCGGTGAGGTCAACATCGGTCCAGCCGGTGAAGCGATTGTCCAGATTCCAGGTGGATTCGCCGTGGCGAACGAGAACGAGTTTGTACATGGTAGGGATGGTATGCGGGAGGTTGCTCTGGGGGTGTTCTGCAGCAAAACAGCCACCATTCTAAAATGGCGGGCTGAATGCTAGCCAACTTACAAGGAATAAAGTGAAATTCATTTTCGATAACTGGATGTTGATCACCGTTGCGGTGTCGTCAGGCTCGCTGCTTTTGTGGCCCGTTATTCAGGGAGCGGCTAACGCGGGCCTCGACCCGACGGGTGCGGTCATGCTGATCAACCGTGAAAAGGGTGTGGTGGTTGACGTGTGTGAACCAGCTGAATTTGCTGCGGGTCATGTGGGTGGCGCCAAAAATATTCCGCTTAACCAGCTGGAGGCCAAATTGGCCGGTGTGGTTAAAAACAAGGCGCTGCCGCTGATATTGGTGTGCCAGTCCGGTGCCCGATCAAACAGAGCCGTAGCCATTGCAAAGAAGTTGGGTTACGAGCAAGCCCAATCGCTGGGTGGTGGACTGGCCAGTTGGCGCGCAGCCAATCTTCCAGTCGAAAAAGGTTGATGCCATGCAAGCAGTCAAGATGTACACCACGGCGGTTTGCCCCTATTGCGTGCAAGCCAAGCGCATTCTGCAGTCCAAGGGCGTAGCGCATATCGAAGAAATTCGCGTCGACAGCCAACCCCAGGAACGGGTCAAGATGATGGAAATGACCGGTCGACGCACCGTGCCGCAGATTTTCATTGGCGACACCCATGTGGGCGGATGCGATGACCTCATGGCTCTGGATAGTCGGGGCGGCCTGTTGCAACTGCTAAACGCAACCTAGGCCCTGACGGAACTCCGCCTAAACCTGCCGTTTCAGGTTGGTTCGCGGCCTGAGATAATCCGCGCTTAACGAATTTCCCGTTATCAGCCCGTTCGGAGCTTTCGAGCGGGCATTGTTTTACTTTGAAAGACTGTTTTATGTCAGACCAGACTCCTGTTTTCAATATTCAACGCGTGTACCTCAAAGAGGTTTCCCTTGAGCAACCCAACTCCCCGGCTATCCTGCTGGAGCAGGAACAGCCCGCAGTGGACATCCAGCTCGGCGTGGAAGCCGCCCCTGTGGCCGACGGCATTTTTGAGGTCAGCGTGACCGCTACGGTGCACACCAAGATCAACGACAAAACCGTGTTTCTGGTTGAAGCCAAGCAAGCCGGTATTTTTGAAGTGCGTAACGTGCCTGAGGACCAAATGGGCCAGATCATGGGTATTGCTTGCCCACAAATCGTGTACCCATACCTGCGCGGCAATGTTGCCGACCTGATTCAGCGCGGCGGGTTCCCACCGGTGCATTTGTCTGAAATCAACTTCCAGGCGATGTACGAGCAGCAACAGTTGGCACAGGCGCAAGCCGCTGCTGCACCTGCTGGCACGCTGCCACAGTAAAATTTTAGTGTTTTAGGCCTCTAGCCCCCGTGTTCATTGCGTAAGGCGCTATGAAAATAATAGTAGTTGGGGGTGGAGCCTGGGGGACGGCGTTGGCTATCAATGCCAGTCGCAATTCTTCGGCAGGGTTTGACGTCACTCTTTGGGTGCGCGATCCCTTGCAAGCGCTAGACATGGCGAAGGACGGTGAGAACCGGCGTTATCTACCAGGCATCAGTTTTCCAACCGGCTTGCGTGTCCATGCGCAGGCGCTGCCGGAATGGGTTTCCTCACCTCAATCGACTGATCTGGTCATCGTAGCCTCGCCTATGGCTGGCTTGCGGGGACTGCTGACCCAACTGCGTGAATGCAAGGCTGCGGTTGCCTGGCTTTGCAAGGGTTTTGAGACGGGTATTGCAGGTGCTGCGGGCCTTATGGGTCATGAGATTCAAAATCAGCTTGCACCTGGCTTGCGCTCGGGGGTCTTGAGTGGCCCCAGTTTTGCGCAGGAAGTCGCTGTGGGACAGCCCACCGCACTGGTCGCCGCAAGCGTTCACCCCACTGTGCGCGACGCCTTGGTTGCAGCCTTCCATAGCCCCACGCTACGTGTCTATGCCAATGAAGATGTCATTGGTGTCGAGGTGGGTGGTGCGGTCAAAAATGTCTTGGCCATTGCAACGGGCTTGTGTGATGGCATGCAGTTGGGACTGAATGCGCGCGCGGCACTGATTACGCGAGGTCTGGCAGAAATGACACGGCTGGGCCTGGCTCTGGGTGCCAAGCAGGAGACTTTCATGGGCCTCAGCGGCCTGGGGGATCTGGTGCTGACTGCCACCGGAGATCTTTCCCGCAACCGGCGCGTTGGATTGGCGATGGCGCAAGGCCGGACATTGCAGCAGGCCATAGACATGTTGGGCCACGTCGCCGAGGGCGTGTACAGTGCCCGAACCGTAGTGATGCGCGCACGTTCGCTAGGGGTGGACATGCCCATCGCACAAGCGGTAGTCGATTTGCTGGACGGTCAACTGAAGCCCGCGCAGGCAGTTGCCACCCTGATGGGCCGAGGCCCGACTGCTGAAGGGCAATAGCGCGCCACGACAGCGTACCGTGGTGTTTCAGCCTTTTCGTACGCGCGCCGCAATGTGTGCCAGGGACTCTTCCACCTGGTCCACCAGAATCAGACACAAGTCACCCGTCGTGAGTTTGTCCATGGCGGTGTCGATGGCCAAAAACTCGCCCTTGATCTCCCTGGTTTGGGTGGTTCGTCGCGCGTTGGCCAGGCCCTGACGCAACAGGGCGACCACTTCGCCATCACGTCTGCCACGCTGGCATTGGTCTTCATACAGAATCACTTCGTCAAATGCATCGCCTAAAATTTCGGTTTGCTGGCGAATATCCTGATCGCGCCGGTCTCCGGCACCGCTGATTACCACTGAGCGGCTTTTTGCAGGCATGGCCTGTACGGCCTGTACCAGTGCCAGCATGGCGTCCGGATTGTGGCCATAGTCCGCGATGACCGTGGCACCTCGGTACTGGAACAGGTTGAACCGCCCCATTGCGTTGTCACTGTCATTTGAAAAGCCGGCCAGGCCTGCGCGGATAACGTTCCAGTCCAGACCCAGCGCCCAAACTGCAGCCACCGAAGCCATCACATTTTCAACCTGGAACGGGATCAACCCGCCCATGGTGATTGGAATACTCGCCAGCGCAATGGTCTGATGCACATCGCCTTTGCTAGCCACGATCTGGCCGTTCTCAACATACACCACGGCCTGGCCCTGCGCACGGTGCGTAGCCATGACTGGGTGAAACCTGTCAACGGCAAAGAAGGTGACCGATCCTTTGCATTTGCCCGCCATGATGGCGACGTTCGGGTCGGTTGCATTGAGCACTGCCGTACCGAGTGGTGATACGTTTTGCACAATCACTCGCTTAAGAACCGCAAGGTCCTGTACCGTAGTGATGTAATTCAACCCCAGATGGTCGCCACTACCCACGTTAGTCACTACTGCGACATCACAACGGTCAAATGCCAGTCCCTCGCGCAAGACACCGCCACGGGCAGTCTCCAGAACGGCGGCGTCCACATCGGGGTGCAGCAGCACGCTTCGGGCGCTCTTGGGTCCACTGCAGTCTCCGGTATCAATGCATTGACCGCCGACGTAAACACCATCGGTATTGGTCATGCCCACACACAAGCCGCTATGTGTCAGCAGGTGCGATATCAGCCGCACCGTGGTGGTTTTTCCGTTGGTGCCGGTGACCGCCACAATGGGGATGCGCCCGTCCTGTCCGCTCTTGAACATGCTCGAGATGATGGCTTCGCCCACTGCGCGTCCTTTGCCAAACGAGGGACTCAGGTGCATGCGCAGGCCGGGTGCTGCATTGACCTCCACAATGCCGCCGCCCAGCTCTTCAATGGGGCGAAGTATGCTGTCGCATACCAGGTCCACACCGCAAATGTCCAGGCCCACCATGTGGGCAGCCGCCACCGCGCGGGCCGCCACTTCAGGGTGTACATCATCAGTTACATCGGTCGCAGAGCCGCCAGTGGACAGGTTGGCGTTGTTGCGCAAATTGACGCGCTGCCCCTTGGCCGGAACTGTTTCGGGCGAGAAACCCTGATTGGCCAGACAGGTGCGTGCAATGTCGTCAATGCGGATCTTGGTCAGTGACGTGGAATGGCCCGAGCCACGCTTGGGGTCCAGGTTGACCTGGGCAACCAGTTCCGCCACGGTCTGGACACCATCGCCAACCACTTTGGGTGGGTCGCGCCGTGCCGCGGCAACCAGTTTGTCACCCACCACCAGCAAACGGAAATCATTTCCCGGCATGTAGCGCTCGACCAGGATGTCATCGCGAAACTCCCTGGCAGTATCAAATGCCTTTGTCAGGTGTTCCTTGGTGGTGATGTTGACCGTCACACCTTTGCCCTGATTGCCATCCTTGGGTTTGACCACCACCGGCAGGCCGACTTCAAGGGCTGCCAACCAGGCGTCTTCTGCGTCTGTCACGGCGCGCCCTCCGGGCACGGGAACCCCGGCCGCGGCCAACAGCTTCTTGGTCAGATCCTTGTCCTGGGCAATCGCTTCGGCGATCGCGCTGGTGACATCCATCTCGGCAGCCTGAATGCGACGCTGTTTGCTGCCCCAGCCAAAGCGCACCATACTGCCTTCGGTCATGCGGCTGAACGGGATATTGCGCGCCACCGCTGCGTCAACGATGCAACCGGTGCTCGGTCCCAGCCGCACGTCCTCATCCAGATCACGCAGTTGCGTCAGTGCGTCGGCCAGATCAAAGGGCGTGTCGTCCAACGCAGCCTGGCACAGCACTTGCGCAAGGTCCATCGCCAAACGACCGACGGCTTCTTCGCTGTACTCCACAACCATCTGGTACACGTCAGTGTCCACCGTGGGAGTGGTGCAACTGAAGGTCACCGGGCAACCTGCCTGGGCCTGCAAACCCAGGGCGGCCAGTTCCAGAACGCGAACCATGGGAATGGAGTCATCATGTCCGGTCGGCTGAAACGGGCCAATTTCGGGAAATCGCGAGCGCAGTCGCGACTCAAACCCGTCAATGGCGCCTATCGACCGTTCAACGCCGCTGCACGCCACGTTGGACTGAATGGCCGTGTGGTGGCTCCACAGGTTGGGGCCACGCAGGGCTCGGATACGGGTAACTTCCATGGTGTGTCTCTGGTATCTCTAGGTTACAGAACTGGCAGGCTCACGGGCGTTTGCATGCAGTCAATAGGGTGTTTTTCTGGGATTGGATTCAAACGTACGCAAACCGGCGCCGATCAATTCAGGTGGTATGTTGAGCGCCCATGCCGCCGCAACAGCCGCCATGACCATTTCAGGCTGGGAGGCCTTGGCAGGTTTGAGCGAGGCCAGCGGCAGCAGTGCGATCTCTTTGGGACCGTGGGCCAGCACGATCTGGTCATCACGCACAAAGACCACCTGCTCACCAGCAGCACGGTGTTCGGCCATGGCGTTCTGGTGGGGATCCATGCCGTAGAAAATGACCTTGCCATCGCACAGTTCTGCAAGCTCAACCACTTGTGGGTCGGCGGCATTGAGCACCGCTGTGCCGCTGGGCAGAATGACATCGACCTGGGTGCGCGTGACCTTGAAGGTCTGTTCGGCATCCTGGATGTCAAAGGCCTCCAGTGCCGATTGCCAGCCCACATCGGTCACTACGCCCACGGTGCATTTGTCGTAGGCCAGGCCTTCGGCCAAAATGGTCTGGCTACCGTTCTCGAAGACGGCGGCTTGCACAGAGCGGTTGATCAGCAGGCGTTGACCCGCTTCCCAGTTTGCACAGTCTTTGGCCTCCACCTGGCGACCATCGAGGTAGAGCCCCTCGCTGCAGGCCAGCCCCACATGTTTGCCGCTGATATGGGCCAGCCAGGCGATCAGGCGGGCAATGCGGCCTGTTTTCTGGGTGCCGGTTACGCCAACGATCGGAATGCGCCCATCGCGGTCCAACTTGAACAGGTGTTCAATGATGGCTTTGCCAACCGGTTGTCCCGGGCCTTCTGCCGGTTTGATGTGGGCCAGCAAGCCAGGGCTGGCATTGACTTCGATGACTGCCGCGCGCTGGGATTTCATGGGTTTGGTGGCATCTTCAAGCACCATGTCCACACCGGCAATGTCCAGCCCCACAACACGTGCGGCCAGCGCCGCCGCAGCAGCAACCGTGGGGTGCAACCTGTCGGTAATGTCAAAAGCGACGTTTCCGTTGGACTGAATCAATACCTTTTGGTCTTTGCCAGGCACCGATTGAGGCGTCAGGCCAACGCGCTCCAGTTCCAGGATGATTTCGCCCGACTCGCTGGGCGTCACAGAGTTCAGCGGAAACTCTTCCGTCGTTCCACGTCTCGGATCCGAATTGATCTGCAAATCGGCCAAGGCATCAATCGTGGATACGCCATCGCCCACGACCCACAGCGTTTCACCACAGGCAGCTGCAACGACTTTTTTGCCAACGACCAGCAAGCGGTGTTCATTGCCTGGAATATATTTTTCGACGATGACGCTGCTTCCACCACCCTTGCGATAAGCGAGGGCGTATGCCCCTTCCACATCACTTTGCGTGCGCAAATTGAGGGACACTCCACGCCCGTGGTTGCCGTCGTAGGGCTTGAGCACCACCGGCAACCCAATCTCCTGGGCGGCCTCCCAGGCCTGTTCGGCTGACTTGACCAACTCACCTTCGGGTACTGGCACACCGCAGGCTTTGAGCAGCGATTTGGTCAGGTCCTTGTCACTGGCAATTTCCTCGGCTATTGCCGAGGTCTGGTCGGTTTCCGCCGTCCAGATGCGGCGCTGGTTAATGCCATAGCCCAGTTGCACCAGATTGCCGTCGGTCAGGCGGATAGATGGAATCCTGCGTTCGGTGGCGGCATCCACAATGTGGGCGGTGCTAGGACCCAGGCACAAGTCATCGACCATCTCCGTCAAGTGGCTGACCTTGGCCGCCACGTCGTAGGAGGTGTCGTTGATGGCAGCCACCACCAGATCGCGTGCGGCAACCAGTGCCTCGCGCCCGACCTGCTCCTGCCGGGTGCGAAAAGCAATCTTGTAAACACCGCGCGTGGAGGTTTGGCGCGCTTTGCCAAACCCGGTGCGCATACCCGCCAGGTTTTGCAGTTCCAGTGTGGTGTGCTCAACAATGTGAGCGGCGTAGGTGCCATCACGCACCCGCTGCAGAAAGCCACCCCTCACCCCCGGGCTACAGTGGTGTTCCACCAGGCTGGGCAGAAAGCCGATCAGGCGCTCATAAAAACCGGGAATGCTATTGGACGGAAAGTCTTCCAGTGTGCCGATGTCTACCCATGCTTCGATTACGGGCCTGTAGGTCCAGATGTTGGGTCCGCGCAAGTGGGTTACCCGGAGAATGTCGATCTTTTTCTGGTCCGTCATGGCTGTTTTGGGTTGGGCCGTCCACCAATGTGGCACCGGCCGCGTTAAATATGCTCTCTCACCCAGTTCTGAATGGCGGGAGTGCGGGGTTGCTCCAAGCTAGTATCGTAAAGTATGGCGCCTGCCGCAATCGGTAGGTACCTCGCCCACAGTCTTCGGAATTTCAATTTTTTGCTGCATCCATGACCCCTGTAGATTTAACCGAGAGCGCTCTGCCCGCTGATCTGAGCACAGTTTGGCGCAGCGCGGTGTCGTCACAACTCCACCCTCAGGAAAACGTTCTGGCGGCGCTGGAGGTTGACCTGAATGCAGATTTGAATTTTGTGCCCGGCCTGATAGTGGTGACCGATCAGCGCATTCTGAGCTGCGCCGACGACGAGGCACCTTGGAGGCTCTGGGATTTCAGGGACGGCCTGAAGTTGCGCCACCATGACCACGCCGGAGTCGGCCACATCGATCTGGTGGATGCCAGCGGCCTGCTTGCGACCTGGCGGTTCACGTTGGCGCAAAACCTGTCGGCCATTCGCTTGGTCGACCAGTTCCAATCCCGTCTGGACAGCCATGTCAGTGGCAAACCTCTGGCGCAGGTTTTGAACAACGTATGCCCCAGCTGCAAGGCCCCGCTGGAGCCTGATCAGGACGAATGCCCCATTTGCACCAAAGTGGTCCATACGCCACCGTCAACCTGGACCCTGTTTCGCCTGTGGCGTTTTGCCAAACCCTACCGCGTTCAGTTGCTGCTGGGCTTTATCTTGATGCTATTGGGTACGGCGGCCAGTCAGGTGCCGCCCTACCTGACGATTCCGCTGGTGGATGAGGTTCTCATTCCCTTCCAGAATGGGCAGCGCATCCCCCTGTCGACCGTGGCTTTTTACCTGGCGGGCCTTTTGGGTTCAGCGCTTCTGGCCTGGGGCCTAAGCTGGGGCAAGACCTATGTGCTGGCGCTGGTGTCAGAGCGCATTGCCGCAGACTTGCGCACCGTCACCTACGAACATTTGCTGCGTCTTTCGCTGGAATACTTTGGTGGCAAGCGCACGGGCGACCTGTTGTCTCGCGTGGGCAGCGGCAGCGACCGCATCGCGGTCTATCTGTCGCTGCACCTGACGGACTTTGCCAGCGACATGGTCATGATCATCATGACGGCCGTCATCCTGTTTTCCCTGAACCCGTGGCTGGCATTGATTACTCTGGTGCCGTTGCCCTTCATCGGCTGGATGATCCACTTTGTGCGCTACCGCCTGCGCACCGGCTTCGAGAAAATTGATCGCGTCTGGGGTGAGGTAACCAATGTGCTGGCCGACACCATTCCCGGTATTCGGGTGGTCAAGGCGTTTGCACAGGAACAGCGCGAGGCCAAACGCTTTCGCGAGGCCAACCGGCACAACCTGATGGTCAACGACCGCATCAACAAGATCTGGGCGCTGTTTTCACCCAGCGTTTCGCTGCTGACGGAAGTCGGCCTGCTGGTGGTGTGGGGCTTTGGTATCTGGCAGGTCTCCAAAGGCGAGATCACGGTGGGCATGCTGCTGGCGGCGGTGGCCTACATCGGTCGGTTTTACGGCCGGCTGGACGCCATGAGCCGCATCGTCTCGGACACCCAGAAAACTGCCTCGGCGGCGAAGCGCATTTTTGACATTCTGGATCATGTTTCAAGTGTGCCCGAGCCGGTGCAGCCCGTGCCTATGGGCAAGGTGCAGGGAAGTATTGACGTCAGCAACGTGGGCTTTCGCTATGGCAACCGCGAAGTGAATCGCGGGATCAATTTGTCCATCGCACCGGGCGAGATGATAGGCCTGGTCGGACACAGTGGTTCGGGCAAGAGCACCCTGGTCAACCTGATATGCCGCTTTTACGATGTGTCCGAAGGCTCCATCAAGGTCGATGGCGTGGACATCCGCTCCTACGCGATTTCGGACTACCGCCAGAACATCGGCCTGGTGCTGCAGGAACCTTTCCTGTTCTTTGGCACGATTGCCGAGAACATTGCCTACGGCAAGCCCGATGCCACCCGCAATGAAATCATTGCCGCTGCACGCGCTGCGCACGCCCACGGTTTTATCTTGCGTCTGCCGCAGGGTTATGACTCCATGGTGGGCGAACGCGGACAGGGTCTGTCGGGCGGCGAGCGCCAGCGCATCTCCATTGCGCGTGCGTTGCTGATTGACCCACGCATTTTGATTCTGGACGAAGCCACCTCGTCAGTGGACTCCGAGACCGAGAAAGAAATCCAGAAGGCGCTGGAGAACCTGGTCAAGGGGCGTACCACCATCGCCATTGCACACCGGTTGTCCACCTTGCACCGTGCGGATCGGTTGGTGGTGCTGGACCGTGGCCGTGTGGTGGAAGAGGGTACGCACGATGCCCTGATGGCCAAAGAGGGTGCTTACTTCAACCTGTACCAAGCGCAGGCCCGCAATATGGATGTCGATATGGAGGCTGCCCGATGAACGCTAACCTTGTGGAGTCTGCTGCGAACACTGCAGTTGCGACCGTTTTTCCGCTGCAGCGCGACGCCTACGGCAAGCTGATCTGGACGACCGTCGACAACCAGCGCCCGGACAACGTAGTGCCCATTCGGGCCTTTCCTATCCAGTCACCCGACGTCGGCATTTCCCTTGTGAATCTGGATGGACAGGAGGTTGCCTGGATCGAAGAACTGTCCGCCGTGCCGGAGCCTGCGCAAACCTTGATCCGCAACGAGCTGGCGAGTCGTGAATTCATGCCGGTTATCAATCACATTATTGGGGTGGCCAGTTTTTCGACCCCATGTACCTGGACCGTGAAGACCGACCGGGGAGATACCGCGTTTGTGCTGCGCAGTGATGAAGACATACGCCGCATTGGCACGGAAGGCACGCTGCTGATTTCGGACTCTCATGGCATTCAGTACCTGGTGCGTGACCACTATGCGTTGGATGCCAGGAGCAAGAAAATTCTGGACCGGTTCCTGTAAACTGGCTATCTACTTGGGACCTACCCTACCGGCCTTCAGAGGCAGGTTGCTTGCGCAATTGGCCGCCGCGCTTTTTTGCTTAGACAGGTGTACGTAGCTACTCTTTTTTCGTGTTTTGGTCGAAATGTTCGTGCTACGGTAACCGCATGTCGCGGGTTCCGCTTTCTAGCTGAAAGGATGCCGCCACAGTGGCCAGTTGGTGGGCCTGTTCCTGCAAGGCAGCGGATGCGGCCGACGTTTCCTCGACCAGGGCAGCGTTTTGCTGGGTCACTCCGTCGAGCTGGCTGACTGCCTGGTTGATTTCGGCAATACCTGCAGACTGTTCACGACTGGCAGAGGCAATTTCTCCCACGATATCGGCCACCCGCTGAATGCCTGACACGATTTCCTGCATGGTGTTGCCGGCTTGGGCGACCTGCTCGGTGCCCCGGCCCACCTTGTCGACCGAATCGTCAATCAGGCTCTTGATCTCCTTGGCAGCGGTTGCCGAGCGTTGCGCCAGGCTGCGCACTTCTGCTGCAACGACGGCAAAGCCTCGACCCTGTTCGCCAGCGCGTGCCGCTTCTACAGCGGCATTGAGGGCCAGAATGTTGGTCTGAAACGCAATACCGTCGATCACCGCAATGATGTCCACAATCTTGCGCGATGACGTGTTGATGGCCCCCATCGTGTCCACCACCTGAGCGACCACCACGCCGCCTTTGGTAGCCAGTGCCGATGCGGAGTTAGCCAATTGATTGGCCTGCGCGGCGCTTTCTGCATTGTGTTGAACCGTGCTCGACAGTTCCTCGCTTGCAGACGCTGTCTTCTCCAGTGAGCCCGCCTGTTGTTCGGTGCGGTTGGAGAGGTCCAGCGTGCCTGAGGCCACCTCGCCTGCCGCACTGGCGATGGCATCCGAGCCACCGCGCACCTGGCTGATGACATGGTGCAAGTTGTCGCGCATGGTGCTCATCTGGGTCAGCAGGTGGCCAATTTCGTCACCGCCATCGTGTGGTACAGGGTGCGACAGGTCGCCTGCAGCGATCGAGGTCGCCGTCTGGTCTGCCAGCGCAAACCCGGAGCGCAAGCGGCGCATCAACAAAACGGTCATCAAGCTCGCAGGAATGCCTCCGACGATGACTGCCGTCAGGAATACGCCGAGTGCAATGTTGTAGCGGCTTTCGGCCTGCTGCGAAGCCAGCTCAGCCGCCTTGACTTTGAAATTTCGCAACTCGACCAGGGCCTTAATGGCCGCTTCGCCTTCGGTTCGCCCTGCCTGAAGAAAAGCGGCCATAGTCGCCGGGCTGAAATCTTCACTGCCGACCGCCTTGACAGCCAGGTCCAGCTTGTCGCGCCAGGCGGCGCGCGTCTGCTTGGCTGCACTCAACAAAGCCTGTTCTTCGGGCAGATCGGTTGTCGCGGTGAGTGCGTCAAACAAGCGGTTGGCTTCTACCCAGTTTTTGGCAATGCTGTCGGTATGCATACCGGTCGGGTGGTCATGAATGGATGCCAGCGGTCCGCCCGGGGCGTGCTGAAAAGCCAACAGGATTTGCAGGCGGCTCTGCACAATTTTATCGATCGAGTCCGACATTTGCAGTGCGGGAACCATGGCCTTCTGGTGCACGGTCTTGAGACTGTCGCGCGCCGAGGACAAGCCCCAATAGCTGACGATGGCCACGGCCATGAAAGACAGCCAGTAAGTGACGAGAACGGCAACGAAGCGCCGAGTAATGCGGATATTGTCAAACATGAATCATTGTCGGTAATTGGTTGCTTGATCATATTGTCCGCCAGTCAGTTTGAGGGGCATACCTGACTCCCAAAGTATGGGCTTTTACGCCTTTTTAGCGCGTCAAAGCCATGAAGAGTCTGGGCAGTTTTTCCGGCAACTGGTCAACCTGATCCACCACCGTGAACTGATTGCCAAAAACATCACGAACATAGGCATCGGCCTTGGCGTCGAGGTTGATGCAGTAGGTGTAGATGCCCTGCTGGTCGAGCTCTTTCACGGCCTGGCGTGCATCGTCAATCAGCAGGCGCGCATCGTGCACGTCTATGTCCGACGGCTGCCCATCGGTCAGTATCAGCATTAACTTCTTGTCGGCCTTTTGCGTTGCCAGCGTATGGGCGGCATGGCGCATGGCAGCGCCTATGCGGGTGGAGTACGCTGCCTGCATGGCTGCCAGTCGGCCCTTCACAGCATCTCCCCAATGTTCGCCAAACCCTTTGATGTGAAGGTAGCGAACATCATGGCGGGTGTTGGAGTGAAAACCGGCAATGGCGAACGGGTCGCCCAGTTCCTCTATGGACCCTGCCAACAGGGCCACCGCTTCCTGGCTTAGCTCCAGCACGGTTTGGTCGGAGCCCGCGGCCCGCTCGTTGAGCGACTCGGAGAGATCAAGCAGCAAGGTCACCGCGATGTTGCGGCCATTGGTGCGCTGGCTCATGTTGATACGCGGGTCAGGCGTGCTGCCACCTTTGAAATCAATCAGTGCGCGCAATGCGATATCCAGGTCCAGCTCGCTGCCTTCTTCCTGGTAGCGTACCCGTACCGGGTCTTGCGGCTTGAGCAGTTCCAACAGTCTTTTCAGGCGTTTCGCTAGCGCGGCGTGTTTTGCCAGCAACTGGTCAATCACACCCGTGGAACCACTGGGGTGCAGGCGCTCGTACAGGCTGACCCAGTCCGGGCGGTAGCTCTGGCTGGTGTAGTCCCATTCGGGGTAATGACGGGGTGGCAGACTTTGAATTTCCTCGGTCGGGGGAGTTTGGTCGGGCTTGGTGAAGGATTCTTCGTCGTCTGAAAGCTCATGAAAACGCCACAGGTGGCGGTTGTCATCGCGGTAGTCAACCTCGGTGTCTTTAAACCAGGTATCGGGCAACTGGTCGCTTTGCAAGCGCGTTTTTCCCAGGTAGCTGAGGGCCAGCCCAGCAATCTCGGTGGTGCTGGACTCCCCTTGCGTCAGCAGGGCATGAAAGCGCCGTACCCAGTCGGCTAACAGTGGTGCCTCGAAACGTTTGGGCGGATCCATCAATGCGCGCGACAGCATAGCCAGCCGATGGCGAAGGCACGAACGGGTGGCCGGGTTGCAGCTGCCTTCGGTCGGCGTCGGGTGCAGTGCTAACAGAATGCGCCGCATGCCGGGATAGGTGCGAACGGTCAGCGCATCCATTCGCGCGTCTTCAAAACACTCAATCGCCAGTCGCTGTGCAGGGCTGAAGTTGTCGGCAAAGATGGGTGTGCTCCAGCGCCGGTGTGCCGCCATGTGGGCCAGTGCGGCGCGGTACCGGTCCATGCCGGAAATACCTGCGCGCTCGTCATAGACGTCGGGCAGACGCATGCCGTACGTGTCAAAGTAGGGCATGGGCTGGCGCTGCACGTCAAAGGTGGTGGAGTAAGGCACCAGCACATCGCCGTCCTGCCACAGACTTTTGAGATACATGTCCAGTGCACGCGTGTGGTCCATCAGCAGGGTGCCGTGGCGCTCGCGCTGAAGTACTGCGCGGCTATCGGCGGAGCTCAAGCTGAAAAAATCGCGCTGCTGCTCCGGGTGGTGGCTGTAGTTGCGGATGCCGTAATTCATCCAGTTGCTCAGGCCCTGCAGGCTCAGCACTCCCAGCAGCAGCGGCGCCTTCTCAAAAAACACCGGCAGGCTCGGGCTGGCGTAAGTTTTGTGGACGCCGTGGATCGAACTGCTGGTGCGTTCCATCAACAGCAGGCAAAGGTCCATGTAATGCTGCAACTGCGCCTGAGTAGGCAAGCGTCGCGCAACGGCGGCCAGCGTTTGCAGATACGGGGCGATGGCCTTGCCATTGGGTGACTTGTTGATCAGCCGCACCGTGTTCATCACAGCATGAAGCGCATCTTCCCCCACGGTCCTGGCAATCGGTGGCCATTCCTGCAAAAACGTCAGCACCGGCTCCGGGCCACGGCCCATCTTGCCCAGAAAACGCGATTGAGCCAAAAAATCTATCAGACCTTCGTCACTGAGTGTCGCGTCGGCTTCCGCCATGCAATCTGCAAAGACAGCATCGATCTGGGCAAAGCCACAGTCCAATTGCTTGCGCCAAACGGCCAAGCGCTCCGCGTCGATGCCAATGGGGCTGGTAGTGTCAGCCTCTGTGGTCATGTGTCAACCAAAAATGGCGTCAATGGCGTGGTCGAGCGTGGCGCGGATATCGGCATCATCGGTGATGGGGCGCACCAGCGCCATGCGGCAAGCGTCCAGTGGATCCACTTCGCCCCTGATCAGGGTCGCAGCGTACACCAGCAGGCGGGTGGAAATGCCTTCGTCAAGCCCGTGGCCTTTCAGTGCCCTCGCTGTCGAAGCCACCTGGACCAGACGCACAGCGTCGGCCATATTGACACCCGTCTCAGAAGCAATGATGCTGGCCTCAAGGTCCGCCGCAGGGTAGTCAAAGTCAAACCCGACAAAGCGCTGTTTGGTGCTTTGTTTGAGGTCTTTCATCAAACTCTGGTAGCCCGGGTTGTAGGAGATAACCAATTGAAAATCCGGGTGTGCCTGGATCAGTTCGCCGCACTTGTCCAGTGGTAATTGGCGGCGGTGGTCAGTAAGCGGATGGATTACCACCGTCGTGTCCTGACGGGCTTCCACGATCTCGTCCAGGTAGCAGATGGCGCCCATCCGCACCGCCGTGGTGAGGGGGCCATCCAGCCAACGGGTGCCATTGGCTTCCAGCAGGTAGCGCCCCAGCAGGTCGGACGCCGTCATGTCTTCGTTGCAGGCTACGGTAATGAGTGGCTTGCCCAGCTTCCATGCCATGTACTCGATAAACCGCGACTTGCCGCAGCCCGTGGGGCCTTTCACCATCACGGGCAAGCGCGCTTTGTAGGCAGCCTCATACAAAGCCACCTCATTGGCCTGCGGTTTGTAAAACGGTTCGCGGTTTACAAGGTAGTGGGTTGCGCCAGCCATTGCGTTGACCTGTAAAGTGGTTTATTTATGCACGCCAAGCTTCTCGCGCCAGCCCGGGAACAGCTTGTCGGCATCACCCGGGAAGGATTCAAACGCACGGGCAAATTCCTTGTGCTCTTTGGCAAACTCGATCGGGTCAGCGCCCGACTTCCAGCACTCATACGACTGGCGCAGCGAGATCGCTCCAGCAGCGGGGCTGTCGATGTGGCCGTAAGAGCCGCCACCCGAAGTGTTGATCACGTTGCCGTGGCCCAGATTCTGAAAGAAGCCTGGCAGGCGCAGCGCATTCATGCCGCCCGAGATGATTGGGGTGGTGGGCTTCATGCCATACCACTTCTGGAAGTAGACCGGGCCCTGGCACTCGTCGCGCTCGATCATGTAAGCGATATTGCGGTCGTCCTGCTCGCCTTCCATCTTGCCGTAACCCATGGTACCGACATGGATACCGCTGGCCCCCTGCAGACGGGAGATCTTGGCCAAAACAAACGCGGTGTATCCCCGTTTTGCAGAAGGCGACGTGATCATGCCGTGGCCGGCGCGGTGGTAGTGCAGATATTGGGCCGGGTATTGGCGACGTGCCGTGGTGACCATGCCGGGGCCGCCGACAAAACCATCTACCAGGAAGGCGACCTTGTCCGCGTCCGGGCCAAAGGCTTCCAGGATGAAGTCGGAACGGGCACACATCTCATAGTGGTCGTCAGCCGTGATGTTGGCCGAAAACAGCTTGGCCTGACCGGTTTCGTCCATGGCGCGCTTCATCGCGTCATACACCAGCGGGTACACCTTCTTGGCTGGGCAGAACACCTGGTTGCCTTGGGGCTCGTCGTTCTTGATGAAGTCGCCACCCAGCCAGAACTGGTAAGCAGCAGCGGCAAACGGCTCGGGGCGCAGGCCCAACTTGGGTTTGATGATGGTTCCGGCAATGTAGCCGCCGTCCTTGACCGGGCGGCCCAGAATGCGCCACATGTCAGAGATGTCTTTCGACGGGCCGTCAAACAGCTGGATGGCGCGTGGTGGCATGTAAAAGTCGTGGATCTTGGCGTGCTTGATGTCGCCCAT
Source organism: uncultured beta proteobacterium (assembly GCA_903945325.1). Classification (GTDB taxonomy): domain Bacteria; phylum Pseudomonadota; class Gammaproteobacteria; order Burkholderiales; family Burkholderiaceae_C; genus Allorhodoferax. Next base: position 27,574 of record CAJAVE010000338.1, read on the forward strand.
GCCCTGGTTGTTGCCGATCACTAGTGTCAGAAACGACACGATCATCATGCGGCCGTCAGTGATATTGCGGTCAAACAGGTCGATCGGGTACGCAATGCGCATGTCTTCCGTGGCTTCGTCGATGTAGTACACCAGCGCGTCCACGCCGCGGGTGAAGTCGTCGGTGGTGCTCACCTCCACATTGGTACCGGTGGACGACTCGGCTGCAAAGTGCGCTGCCGCCTCAAGGTAGCCATAGCCCGTCTTGGGCGCCATCTTGTAGGCCACCAGAATGTGGCGACCGCCGTTGATCAGGTCCTCTTCCTTGAGGCTCAGGTCGGCGTAACGGTTACTTTGGTCCATGGGGAATCTCCAGTTGAATGTGACGATTGGCAGTGATGAAGCAGACTGTAGGCAAGTCAATTCATAATGAAAATTCAAATAAATTTCTCATCAGATCAGAATTTAGTGATGAATCGAATGAATGCTCGCCAAGCGAGGTCATTTCATCCATTTTGTTGAGGCATCTTCAACAACTGTGCGGCAGCAAACGGTATCGTTAACTCACTGGCGCTATCCTTCTAAGAATCCCTTAAGCCCGTGGGCCTAGCATTCAAGCAGATCGGACAGGGGTCAAGAGGTACAAACCATGGAACAAAGCGGGCTGACATCAGAGCAGGCGCGATCCCGCCTTGCATTGGATGGTCCCAATGGCTTACCGACTTCGCAGCGGCGCGGATTGCTGAAACTTCTGGTTGAGGTGGTTACCGAGCCCATGTTTCTGCTGCTTCTGGCGTGCGGTGCGCTGTATCTGCTGCTGGGCGACCCTCACGAAGCGCTCATGTTGCTGGGCTTTGTCTTTGTCATCGTCGCCATCACTTTTTTCCAGCAGCGCCGAAGCGAACGCGCTCTGGATGCGCTGCAGGATCTCTCCAGCCCACAGGCGCTGGTGCTGCGTGATGGCAAGCCGGTTCGCATCGACAGCCGTGAACTCGTGGTGGAAGACATTGTCATGCTGGCCGAAGGTGACCGCGTGCCGGCTGACTTGCGCCTCATGGCTACCTCCAATCTCAGCGTTAATGAGTCGCTGCTGACTGGCGAATCCATGCCGGTGCAAAAGGAGGTACTGGCTGACGACGGTGCAGACCACTCGTGCGATTTGACATTCCGGCAATTCTTCGCACTTTCAGGAACCCTGGTGACACAGGGAACCGCCACGGGGCAAGTCATCGCCACGGGTGAACGCAGCACCCTGGGGAAAATTGGTCAGTCTTTGGGTGGTATACAGAGTTTGCAGACACCCCTGCAATTGGAGATTCGATCGGTTGTCAAGCGGGTAGCGCTGGTGGGTCTGGGTCTTGCGTTGATCTTGTCAGTAACCCATTGGTATCTGTTGGGCAACGGCCTGCAGGGTCTCTTGGCGGGCATTACGCTGGCAATGGCCATATTGCCGGAGGAGCTGCCGGTCGTACTGACCCTTTTCCTGGGCCTGGGCGCCTGGCGCCTGTCGCGTGAGAAGGTTTTGGCCAAGAGCATTCCCGCCATAGAACTGCTGGGCGCCACCACCGTTTTGTGTGTAGACAAGACGGGCACCTTGACCGAAAACAAGATGGTTGTGCGCAAGTTGTGGTCGGGCTCGGTTCTGTATGACACGCTCCCAACGGGTGATGCAACATTGCCGGAACCACCGCACGACGTACTGGAATTCGCGATATTGGCCAGCCACAGGCGTGCTTTTGATCCGATGGAGGCCGCGATTCTGACGGCTGGGGCGCGTTTCCTGACCGGAACGGAACACCTGCACACCGACTGGACGCTGGTCGAGGACTACCCGCTTTCGCCAGACATGCTGGCGATGTCGCGTGTATGGCAGTCGCCCAACCAAAGACAACGGATGATTGCGGCCAAAGGTGCACCTGAAGCCATCGTGGATTTGTGCCACCTGGCCCCAATCCAGGCGGACCAGATTGCCAGCGAGGTGGCTGCCATGGCGGGCCAGGGTTTGCGCGTCCTGGGAGTCGCCAGGGCACTTTTTGACGCCAAAGAGTTGCCAGAGAACCAGCATGACTTCGTGTTCGAATTTCTGGGACTGGTCGCGCTGGAGGACCCTGTGCGCGGGGATGTTCCCCGTGCGATTGGGGAATGCTACGCGGCTGGAATTCGTGTCATCATGATGACGGGCGACCATCCTGCCACAGCGATTTCTGTCGCAAAACAGGCCGGCCTGCGTGTGGATTCTCCGCCGGTCATGGGTGCCGAACTCACAGCGCTGAGCGCCAGTGACCTGGACGCGCTTGTCGCAAAGTCGCAGGTCTTTTGCAGGGTGCAGCCTGATCAGAAACTCCGCCTCGTCCAGACACTCCGGGCTCGCGGCGAGATTGTGGCCATGACCGGGGACGGCGTCAATGATGCGCCTGCGCTCAAAGCGGCCCACATTGGCGTGGCGATGGGGGCGCGCGGGACCGATGTGGCGCGCGAAGCGGCCGCCCTGGTGTTGCTTAACGATGACTTCTCGTCGCTGGTGACCGCGATTCGCTATGGCCGCCGCGTCTTTGCCAACCTGCGCAAGGCAATGGTATTTGTGCTGGCAGTGCATATACCGATCGTGGGCCTGTCCATGTTGCCGGTGCTGCTGGGGTGGCCCATGCTGCTGATGCCGGTTCACATTCTGTTCTTGCAATTGATCATTGACCCGGCGTGCTCAATCGTGTTTGAGGCCGAGCCGGTCGATGCCGATGCCATGACGGTGCCACCACGCAGTGTCGACGCACGCCTGTTTGATGCGGCTGTACTGACCCGAGGGCTGTGGCAGGGTTCGGGCCTTCTGCTGTTGCTGCTGGCACTCTTTGGCGGCGCAAGGGTGCTGGGCGGGTCCGACGACTCTGCCAGGGCATTGACTTTTGCGGTGCTGGTGGTTTCCAGCCTGGGTCTCATCTATGTCAACCGCTCGTGGGGGCGTGCCAGCGGACTGAACGCAAACCAGGCGAATCCCTATTTCCTCTGGATGGTGGTGGCAAGCGTTGCAGTGCTGGCCATCATTTTGTCGATTCCGGTGGTGAGCAAGCTGTTTGCATTTGCTCTGCCGACCCCGACCTTGGTGGCTCTCGGGCTGGGCGCTGCCTTGGTGAGTACGCTTTGGTTCGAAGGCGTCAAGCGTGCTCTCACCACGAAGGCGATCCTGCGACCGGGTGCAGGGTTGGCAAGCTCCTAAGCTGCCCTTAAGACACTACTTGCAGAATTGACCCATCGCACCATGCAGTGTTCAACAAAATGACCAACACCCTTCTCGACGAATCGCCGCAACCTTGTGTGGTAGCCGCTTTAGAGGCAGTGCCAAAACGGGCCAACTTGTTGGCATGGAATGCGCCCTTTGGCTGGCTAAAGCTGGGGTGGCGCGATTTTTTAGCCCATCCCAAAACCAGTTTCTTCTATGGCTTGCCTTTCTGGTGCATGGCGCTGGTGCTGGACGCTGTTTTTCAGTTTGAACCCGAATACGCCATGGTGGTAGTCTCGATTTGCCTGCTGCTTGGCCCGTTTGTTGCCATGGGGCTCTTCGACTCCAGCCGTCGCCGCGAGCAGGGTTTGACACCCGATTTCATGGGCTCACTGACCTGCTGGAAACAACACCTGCCTGGCGTAGGAATGCTTGCCGGCGTGCTGCTGGTACTGGCGTTGCTATGGGGGCGGGCATCGTTGGTCGTGACTGCTTTGTTTTTAATACCATCATGCCGTCCGACTTCGATGTAATGGAAGCCGCGTTGAACGCGGATAACTGGGAGTTTGTGATTGCATACGCTGTTGTCGCAGGTGTATTTGCTGCGCTGGTGTTTTGCATCTCGGTGGTGTCCGTGCCGATGATTCTGGACCGCGATACAGATGCAATCACGGCCGCCATCACCAGCCTGGATGTGGTGGGAAAAAACACGGCGGCGATGCTGCTGTGGGCACTGCTAGTTGTGTTGATAGCAGGCATTTCTGCACTCCTCCCGCTGGCTGTGGGCCTCGCCGTGGCTGGTCCGCTGCTGGGGCACGCCAGTTGGCATGCTTACCGCAACTCCGTGCGCTGGCCAGTCAAACACGGAGCTGCTCCCGCACCGCGTCAACACCTTCAATTCACAGGATAAAACCATATGAAATGCCCCGTTTGCGCAGACTCCAACCTTTTGATGGCCGAACGCCAAAGCGTTGAAATCGACTACTGTCCCCAATGTCGGGGCGTTTGGCTCGACCGTGGGGAACTCGACAAATTGATTGAACGGTCAACCCCGGTCGCTGGCGCAACTCCCGTCGCTCAGACCAGCTATGCCCAGACCGGATACCCTCGAAAAGACGAACACCATTCGTCGCACCATGGCAGCTATGGACAGGGGCAGCATCGCAAGAAATCCTGGCTGAGTGAAATATTTGACTGACCGCAGCGATCGCCTGTTCGATGCGGCGATCAGAACCATCGAAGATTGATGGAACAATCCTTTCCATGATTTCTCTCTTGCCAGTTCAATGGCTGACCCCCAAACGTTTGCTGTGGGCTTCCATTGCTGTGGCCGTCACCACCATTGCGCTCAAGACGCTGGCCTGGTACGTGACCGATTCGGTCGGATTGTTGTCAGACGCCATGGAGTCGTTTGTGAACCTGGCCAGCGCCATCTTTGCGTTGATGATGGTGACGATTGCGCAACGTCCCGCAGACGCGGCGCACCCCTACGGTCACCACAAGGCGGAGTATTTTTCGTCCGGGTTCGAAGGCATTCTGATCGTTGGTGTGGCCATGGGCATTATTTGGGCCGCTGTCTCGCGCCTGTTCGAGCCGCAGCCCCTTCAGGAACTGGGCTGGGGCTTGGGCCTGTCCGTACTGAGTTCTGCCCTCAACGGGCTGCTGGCCTGGGTGATGTTCAGCTCGGCCAAGGCGCATCGTTCCATCGCACTTGAAGCCGACGCCAGGCATCTGGTCACCGATGTCTGGACCTCGGCCGGAGTGGTGCTGGGTCTGATCGGCGTGGTGTTGACCGGTTGGCTCTGGCTGGACGCGGTCGCTGCCATTGGAGTGGCTCTGAACATTCTCTGGGAGGGCGGTCACCTGATGTGGCGGTCATCGCAGGGCCTGATGGACGAGGCCGTTGAACCGGAGGTTCTCAGGGAAATTCAAAAAACACTTGATTCCTTTGACCAGCAGTCTATTCGCTTTGACCATGTCATCACACGACGCTCGGGGCAGCGCCGCTTTGTGGACTTGCACATGCACATGCCGTCCAACTGGACGTTGGGTCGAGCCGCCGAGGTTCGCAGCAGTGTCGAAAAGGCTTTGATGGGTGCCGTGCCAGGGCTGCGCGCCACCATTCAAATGCTGCCCAGCGATGTCGAGGCGCATTTTGATGACCCACGAGACTTGAATGTTCCATGTCCTGATCCACAGTCAGAGAGCCAGGAGCCGCCTCGGTCATAGCGCAACCTAGATCAGTGTGCCAGCGCACTGTCAGCAACCGTGGTGGAGCGGTAACGTTGCCCAACGACATCTGTTAATCCTGGGTTAAGAATGCCTGTGTAAGCTTGAACCATCTATGACATCGCTCTACCTGATACTGTGGATTGCGGGAGGCGTCCTGCTTCAACTCGCCATTTATTTGTGCATTGGGTTTTGGCGCCACTGGCGGTCGTACCAGGCATTGCGCCATGCAGCCTCGGAGTTCGAGATTGCAGTAAACCCGGAAGTGGAGCCGGAAGTGGCGCAGTCGACCGCGGCCGCATGGGCAGGCTACCGCACGTTTGTCGTCGAGCGCAGGGCGCTGGAAGACGCTAGCGGGCAGGTCTGTTCGTTTTATCTCGCGCCCCAAGACGGGAAACCGCTCGCTGCATTTTCGCCGGGCCAGTTTCTCACCTTTCAGTTGGATGCGCCGGCTCACACGGGTGATAGCCAATCCGTCGTACGCTGTTACTCGCTTTCCGACGCACCGCAGCCCAACCGCTACCGTATTTCCGTGAAGCGCGCACCAGCGCCTGCCGGTAGTCCATTCCCCGCAGGTGTTTCATCAAACTATTTGCACGACCATGTCCAGGTGGGCAGCCAGTTGCAGGTGCGTGCGCCAGCAGGACATTTCTACATCGACCGCAGTAACGCACCGGTGGTGTTGATAGGTGGTGGCGTCGGCATCACGCCGATGTTGAGCATGCTGAACTGGTGCCTATCGGAGCAGCCGGCGCGGGAGTTGTGGCTGTTTTACGGTGTGCGCAATAGCGCCGAGTTGGTGATGCAAACCCACCTGAAAGACATGGCCACGCAGCATTCGAATTTTCATCTGCACCTGTGTATGAGCGACCCGCTACCGGGTGACGTCGTTGAACTGTCACAACTGTCCGTTCAATGCCACCAAAGCCGTGTCGACGTGGCCTTGCTGCGCAAACTGTTGCCGCTCAAACCCTACCACTACTACATTTGCGGCCCCACGCCCATGCTGCAAAGCCTGGTGCCCGCGCTGGAAGATTGGGGCGTGCCAGATGGACGCATCCATTTTGAGGCATTTGGCCCGGCGTCGATCCCGCGTAGAAAGTCGGCAAACGGCGCGAAGGTTGCAGCGCATGGCGATGACCAAAGCGAGGCTGTACTGGTGACCTTTGCCAAGTCCGGCAAACAGGAGGCCTGGAAGCCCGGCATGGGTTCGCTGCTGGAGTTTGCTGAAGGCCATGGTATTGCGGTCAGTTCCGGATGCAGGGCAGGCGGATGCGGCAGTTGCCAGACCAGTATCCGCACGGGCGAGGTCGCCTATACCCAGGCACCGGACTTCGATCCCGAGCCGGGCAGCTGCCTGCTGTGCGTGTGCACTCCCAAGACTGCAGTCACTCTGGAGGCGTAAATGAAAAGTTCACTCTGGCGCGAACATGTGTTGCCCTTTACCTTTCTGCTGGGACTGCTGGCTGCCGCCACTCTGGCGGGCGACTATGTGTTGCACCGCCTGAATCTGGTCTGGGTGGGGCGCTATCTGGGGATACCGGGCACGCTGCTCATCATCGGCTCGCTGTATTACTCGGCGCGCAAACGCAAGTGGGTCACCAAGGGTGACCCCAAGTCTCTGCTCGCCATGCACGAGTTTGGCACCTGGCTGGGCTCGCTGATGGTGCTGATTCATGCCGGCATCCACTTCAATGCCATCCTGCCCTGGCTGGCGACCGTGGCCATGGGGGTGAACGTCATCAGCGGCATGGTCGGCAAGATGCTGCTCAGCCAGTCACGCCAGCATGTTCTTGGCGAGCGCGAGCGCTTCCAGCTGCGGGGCCTTTCCAAGACCGAGGTTGAAAAGGCAGTTTTCTGGGACGCTGTGGCGCTGGGCGCCATGGCGCAGTGGCGCAAGGTGCATATCCCCATCTTCATCGTGTTTGCCGTGCTGGCCCTGGGCCACATCGTCAGCATCTTTTTATTCTGGGGTTGGGTATGAGCCGCACGCTCAAGATCATTCTGGCCGTCAACCTGATGGTGCTGGCGGTGCTGACCTTTGTCTACCCGCATCTGATGGTTGGCCCCGGCAAGCTGATTCCTGGCCACAAGCAGCTGGATTCGGACTGCTTCGCCTGCCACTCTTCGTTCACTGGCGCGTCTTCGCCCAAGTGCGTTGCATGCCATAAGCCCTCGGATATTGGCCGCGTGACAACCAAGGGTGCGCCAGTTGCAAAGCCGCTCACTTCCACACCGTTCCATCAGGAACTCATCAGCCAGGACTGCGTGGGCTGCCACAGCGACCACGCGGGCGTGAAGCGCTACCGCTTGAAAGGCTTTTTCGACCACGCGCTGCTCAAGAAGGAAACGAGCGCCAAGTGCCAGAGTTGCCATAAATCACCGACTGATGCACTGCACAAGCAAATCACCGGCAACTGTGGGCAATGTCACTCCCAGCAGAAGTGGACGCCCGCCACGTTTGAGCATGACAAGTACTTTGTGCTGGATCGCGACCACACGGCCACCTGCGTGACCTGCCACGTGCGCAATGATTACAGCGACTACACCTGTTATGGGTGCCACGAGCACACACCGGCCAATATCCGCCGCGAGCACGTCGATGAGGGCATACGACAGTTTGACAATTGCGTCGAATGCCATCGCAGCGCCGATGAGCACGATATCAAGGGTGGCAAAGGCGGAGACCGCGGCAACCGCGAACACGACTGAATGCCAAGGAATGGGTCTTGATGGGACGTTAATGCCGGCAGGGAGTAGTCGTTCAGCTCCAGGAATCCATCAGCGCGCCGCCTTGCTCAATCAGAAACTCCTTGAAGGCGCGCGCGGCTGGTGAGAGTTTTTTGTGAGTCATGTGGGTCACGTACCAGTGCCCCACGGACGGCAGCCCTTCAATATCCACCAGCGCGATGTGACCGCTGGCCAGTTCGTGGCGCACCGTGCGCAGGCTCAAGAAGCTCAGGCCCATGCCTGCCATCACGGCCTGTTTGATGGTTTCGTTGCTGGGCATTTCCATGACCACGTTCAACGGCGTATGGTGTTCGGCAAACAGGCGCTCCATGGCGGCGCGTGTACCCGAGCCTTCTTCGCGCACCACAAAGCGATGTTCCCCCAGGGCTGAAAACGGCAACTGCTTGCGCCGCACCAGAATGTGGTCGGGTGCGGCCACGATGGCCAGCGGGTTGGTGGCAAAGGCGGTGGCTTCGCAGTCCAGGTTGGCGGGGGCGCGGCCCATCACCACCAGGTCAGCCTCGTTGCGTGCCAGCAGCCCCAGGATGTTTTCGCGGTTGTCGATCTTGAGCTGGATGTCAATGCCCTGAAACAGCTTGCCGAAGCGCACCAGCAGCATGGGAATGAAATATTTCGAAGTAGTGACCACGGCCAGGTCAATGCGGCCTTTTTGCAGGCCCACATGATCGGCCATCAGGGCTTCGAGGTCTTTGAGCTGACCCATGGCAGCAATCGCATAGGTCTGAAAGGCCTCGCCGGCTTGGGTCAGCCCGATGTTGCGCCCCACCGGTTCGATTAGTGGCACGCCAAACGCATCCTCCAGCTGGCGGATTTGCATGGACACGGCAGGCTGGGTCACAAACAGCCGCTCGGCCGCTTTGGAAACCGAGCGCTGGCGCGCCACTTCCAGAAAGGTCTGGATTTGTTTCAAGGTGTACGGGCGCATCAAAAACCTCCTTTTCATCAGATTAGTCTGATGAGTTTTCAATAAATCGTGATTGGAGTTTATGAGTTAGGGCGATTAAAGTAAATCATTCCTTACTGATATGAAGCCTTTTAATTCCATGTCCGCAACCACCCTTCAGGCCCTGATCTTTGATGTGGACGGCACTCTGGCCGACACCGAGAGTGCGCATCTGGCCGCGTTCAACCACGCGTTTGCCGAGATGGGCATGGGCTGGGTATGGGATGAGGCGCTGTACACCGCTCTGCTGGACATTTCGGGTGGCAAAGAGCGCATCCTGCACTACTGGAAAAGCCGCAACCCCGGCATGCTGGAAGTGGACGCCATGGCCCTGGCCGACACGGTGGACCGGCTGCACGAACTCAAGACCGCTGCCTACGAAGCAGCGGTGAATGGCGGCGCTGTGAGCCTGCGCCCGGGCGTTCTCAAGCTGATGGACGAAGCGCTGGCCCAGGGTTTGCAGCTGGCCATTGCCACCACCACCTCGCCGGTGAACATTGCCGCCCTGATGCGCCGCGCCATCGGGCCGGACTGGCGCCTGAACTTCACCGCGATTGGCGACGCGTCCACCGCGCCCATCAAAAAGCCGCATCCCCAGGTGTATCTGCAGATGCTGGCTGCGCTCAAGCTCCAGCCCACCGAATGCCTGGCGCTGGAGGATTCCAGCAACGGCTTGCGGGCGGCCACAGCAGCCGGGCTGGCCACCATCATCACGCCCACCACCTACACGGCGCACCACAACTTTGACGCTGCGCTGCGGGTGGTGCCCGACTTGAGCCAAGTCAACCTGGCCCGGTTGCGTCAGTGGCATGCTGAAAAACAAAACTCTGTGAAAGCGAAATCATGACTGCCTCCATTGCGCAAGCCCCCGTTCTCCGCCTGGCCCCCAGCATTTTGTCGGCCGACTTTGCCCGCCTGGGCGAGGAGGTCAGGGCCATTCAGACTGCGGGTGCCGACCTGGTTCATTTTGACGTGATGGACAACCATTACGTGCCCAACCTGACCATTGGCCCGCTGGTGTGCGAGGCCATCCGCCCGCACGTCACGATTCCCATCGATGTGCACCTGATGGTGGAGCCGGTGGATTCCTTGATTCCCCTGTTTGCCAAGGCCGGTGCCAACATCATCACCTTTCACCCCGAGGCGAGCAAACATGTGGACCGCACGCTGCAACTCATCAAGGAACACGGTTGCAAGGCAGGCCTGGTGCTGAACCCGGCCACGTCGCTGGACTGGCTGGACCATGTGATGGACAAGCTGGACATGATTTTGCTGATGAGCGTGAACCCCGGCTTTGGTGGTCAAAAGTTCATTCCCTCCACGCTGGGCAAATTGCGCGCCGTGCGCCAGCGCATAGCTGCGCACCAGGCTGCGGGCGGCCAGCCGATCTGGCTGCAGGTGGATGGCGGCGTCAAAGTCGACAACATCCGCGAAATCGTGCAAGCTGGCGCAGACACCTGTGTAGCCGGTAGCGCCGTATTTGGCGCGCCCGATGCCGATGGCGGCTACCGCACCGTGATGAGCGCTCTGCGTAGCAGTGCTGCAAGCTGAATCTTTTGCACCCCATATTCAATACTTCTGAAAGCCTGCCATGACGACTCGCCGCCGCTTTACCCTGACACAATACCTGATTGAACAGCGTCGCCGCTTTCCGTCGGCCAGTGGCGATTTCAATGCCTTGCTGCTGGATGTGGCGCTGGCCTGCAAGGCGATTGCGCGCTCGGTGGCGTTTGGCGATTTGGGCAGCGTGCTGGGCCACCCCACGCCCGAGGTCGCAACCAGTGTCAACGTGCAGGGCGAAGTGCAGAAGAAGATGGACGTCATCAGCAACGAGTATTTCACGCAGATGACGGAGTGGGGCGGTCACCTGGCCGGCATGGCGTCCGAAGAGATGGACGAGCCGTACCAGATTCCTGAAACCCTGCAGCGCGGCAAGTACATGCTGGTGTTTGACCCACTGGACGGCTCCAGCAACATCGACGTGAATGTGACCGTGGGCAGCATTTTCAGTGTGCTGCGTGCGCCGCAGGATGTGATTGACAGCGGACGTGATGTCGTCGCGGCCGACTTCTACCAGCCTGGCACCCAGCAGTTGGCGGCGGGCTATGCGCTGTATGGCCCGACCACCATGCTGGTGCTCACGGTGGGCAACGGCGTGGCCGGCTTTACGCTGGACCCCAACCTGGGCCAGTTCATGCTGACGCACCCGGACATTCAGATTCCGGTGGACACGCATGAGTTCGCCATCAATGCGTCCAATGCCCGTTTCTGGGAAGCCCCGGTCAAGCGCTATGTGGACGAATGCCTGGCCGGCAAGCCCGGCCCCCGCGCGAAGGACTTCAATATGCGCTGGATTGCCAGCATGGTGGCAGAGGCGCACCGCATTCTGATGCGCGGTGGCGTGTTCCTGTACCCGCGCGACACCAAGGACAGCAGCAAGCCCGGCCGCCTGCGACTGCTGTACGAGGCCAACCCCATCGGCATGATCATGGAGCAGGCCGGTGGGCGCGCCTCCACCGGTGAGGTGCCCATGCTGGGCGTGCAGCCCACCAGCCTGCACCAGCGCATTGGTCTGGTGTTTGGCTCCAAAAACGAGGTGGAACGCATTGAGCGCTACCACGCCGAGCCGGTCGAGGTGGAGCTGCACAACCCGCTGTTTGCCGAGCGCAGCCTTTTCAGGGACTGAGCAACCTGAAGTTGCTATATGTTTGATAGCTGCTTGCGCAATGTCTGCAAGGGCCAGGACCCAATATCTTATAAATTGTTTACCCAGGAGATTCCACCATGTCCGCACGTCACCCCATCATTGCCATAACCGGTTCTTCAGGCGCAGGGACTACCTCTGTCACGCGCACCTTTGAAAACGTCTTTCGCCGCGAAAACCTGAACGCGGCGATCATTGAGGGTGACAGTTTTCACCGGCACGACCGCAAGGCCATGAAGATCAAGGCAGCGGAAGCAGAAGCCGCCGGTAACAAAAACTTCAGCCACTTCGGGCCGGAAAACAATCTGTTTCCCGAACTCGAAGCCTTGTTTCGCGATTACGCCAAGACCGGCATGGGCAAGCGCCGCAAATACCTGCACGACAATGAAGAGGCTGCCCCCTACAAGCAGGACCCAGGTACCTTCACCCCATGGGAAGACGTGCCCACTGATACCGACCTTTTGTTCTATGAAGGTCTGCACGGCGCGGTGGTCACACCCGAGATCAATATTGCCCAGCACCCGGACCTGCTGGTGGGCGTGGTGCCGGTGATTAACCTGGAGTGGATCCAGAAACTCTACCGCGACAAAAAGCAGCGCGGCTACAGCACCGAAGCGGTGACAGACACCATCCTGCGCCGCATGCCGGACTACGTGAATTACATCTGCCCGCAGTTCAACCACACCCATGTCAACTTCCAGCGGGTGCCGATGGTGGATACCTCCAATCCGTTCATCGCCCGCGATATTCCCAGTGCGGACGAAAGCATGGTGGTGATCCGGTTTGCCAATCCCAAGGGCATCGACTTCCAGTATCTGCGCAGCATGATTGATGGTGCCTTTATGAGCCGAGCCAACACCATTGTGGTGCCCGGCGGCAAGATGGAGCTGTCCATGCAACTCATCTTCACGCCCTTTGTCTGGCGCATGATGGATCGCAAGAAAAAGGCAATGTGAGAGGTACACCCCCGTCCGGGCTCACTGCGTGTGCCCGTTCCCCCCTCAAGGGGGCAATGCCAGCGGCCCGGCGGAGCCGGTTCCACGGCATTCCTGGTACAGGCACGCTATGCCTACATTGATACTTTCTGAGGATGAATTGAAATGAACACACTCTCTCCCACTCCCGATATGGCCAACCAGATGGCCAAAGCGATCCGCCTGCTGGCGGTTGATGCGGTCGAAAAGGCCAAGTCCGGCCACCCCGGCGCGCCCATGGGCATGGCCGACATTGCCGAGGTACTGTGGAACCGGCACCTGAGCCACAACCCGGCCAACCCGTTGTGGCCCAACCGTGACCGCTTTGTGCTGTCCAACGGCCATGGCTCAATGCTGATCTATGCGCTGCTGCACCTTACCGGCTACGACTTGTCGATCGACGATTTGAAGAAGTTTCGCCAGTTGCACAGCAAGACCGCCGGCCACCCCGAAGTGGGCGTCACGCCGGGCGTGGAAACCACCACCGGCCCATTGGGCCAGGGCTTGACGAACGCGGTTGGCATGGCGCTGGCCGAGAAACAGCTGGCAGCCGAATTCAACCGTGACGACGAGGATGCCAGCTACCCCATCGTGGATCACTTCACCTACGCGTTCATGGGCGACGGCTGCCTGATGGAAGGCATTAGCCACGAAGCCTGCTCACTGGCGGGCACCCTGCGCCTGTCCAAGCTGGTGGCGTTTTATGACGACAACGGCATCTCGATTGACGGCCATGTTGAA
>CAJAVE010000339.1 GCA_903945325.1 uncultured beta proteobacterium
GGATTTGGTATCGTTCTTCTTGGGTCAAGTGTGTATAGGTCATGGTGCAACGTTTGGGACTGGCCGGTCACAAAAGTGCATCCTATTCACTCTTGGCCCAACCCGGTTTCAAAGCGTTGCACTTCGTACTTGAATCCGCCGACTATTAGGCCTCCAGACCCCGTATTACCTGCGCAACCAGCTACAAAACATATAGCGCTTACAAAGCCATCAAAACCCCCAATCCGGTCACGCTTGCCATGAAACCCGATTCCTTCAAACTCCGCTCACTCAAAGCCCGCATCACGCTGGCCGCTTTGGTGGTCTTCGTGCTCATCGCTGCGATAGCGGGTGCCATCGCGGACCACCTGCTGCGCGAAAGTCTGGAGCATGACCTGGGCGCACAGCAGTTCGCGACCACCACCATGCTGGCAGCACAGGTGAGTGGAGAGCTGACAGACCGCCTGGAGGCGCTTGAAACCGTGGCTGCAGAAATCAGCCCGACTCTGCTGGCGAACACGGCGGCGCTGCAGAAACGCCTGACTGAGCGCCCGGTGCTGCTGCAGCTCTTCAACGGTGGCATTTTCATTGCCGGTGCCGATGGCACGGTGGTTGCCGATGCGCCCATCGCCGCAAACAGGATCGGACTCAACGTCATCGAACGTGACTACATGGTGGCTGCGCTGCAAGGTGGCAAATCCTCGGTCGGGCAGGCGGTGCTGGGCAAAAGTCTCAAGACACCGGTGATCCCCATCGCGGCACCCATTCGCGGAGCGCAAGGTCAGGTGATTGGCGCGGTAGTGGGCATTGTCAACCTGGGTCAGCACAATTTCCTGGACCCGATTGTGAGCAGCCCCTACGGCAAGACTGACCAGTACGTGTTGGCCGATTCGTCGCGCCGCCTCTATGTAACCGGCACCGACCAGTCCCGCATCATGACCGCGTTCCCGCCCTCCGGTGTCAGCGTGGCGCTGGACCGCTTTGCACAGGGCTTTGAAGGGACGCAGGTGTACCTCAACCCCCGGGGTGTCGAGGTGATGGCGTCTGCCAAGCACATTGCAGCAGCCCCGGGCTGGATACTGGGCGCCAGCCTGCCGACGGCGGAAGCCTTTGCCCCGGTTCAGACCATGCGACACGGCATGCTGTGGGTCGATTCGGTCGCGATTCTGCTGGGTTGCGGCCTGATCTGGTGGCGCACCGGGCACATCGTGCGCCGCCAACTGGCACCCTTGCTGGCCAGCACCCGCGCGCTGGCAGCCAGCACGCGCAGTGACCAGCCGGTGCAGGCCTTGCCTGTCACCAGCCAGGACGAAGTGGGTGAGCTGGTGAACGCGTTCAACGGCTTGCTGGAAGCCGTCACCATCAATGCGCAGCGCTGGCACTTTGCCGTCGAAGGTGCCAGCGCCGGTGTGTGGGACTGGAATATCCAGACCGGCGAGGCGGTGCTCTCCACACGCTGGAAAGAGATGCTGGGCTATACCGAAAGCGAGATTGGCACCGACGCCAGCGAATGGACGAGCCGGGTTCACCCCGACGATTTACCCTTGGCCATGCAGGCCATTCAGGACCATATGGAGGGCAAGACGCCCACGGCAGTGACCGAGTTCCGCATGCGCCGCAAAGATGGCCTCTTCGTCTGGATGCTGGGTCGGGGCATGGTGGTGAGCCACAGCGCCGACGGCAAACCACTGCGCCTGGTGGGCACACAGGAGGACATTACCGCGCGCAAACAGGCGGAAGTGGACCACATGGTGGCAGCCGATCAACAGGCACGCGACAGTTTGCGCGAACAACATGCCGCTGCCTTGCAGAGCAGCCTGTGGGCCATGACCGAGGCCCAACGCATAGGCCACGTGGGTACCTACGTATCCCACATCAAGACCGGAATCTGGCAGGGCTCGGCGGTACTGGATGACATCTTTGGCATCGATGAAGACTTTGAGAAAACGATTGCCAACTGGAGCGCGCTGATTGTTCCGCAATCCCGGCAGGCGTTGCTGGACCATTACCACCAGGTGATTGCCAGCGGTGGCAAGTTCGACCAGGAGTACCAGGTCATCCGGCCCGCCGATGGGCGCCAGATATGGGTTGCAGCCCTGGGCGAGCTTTCTTTCGACGCGCAGGGCGAGCCTGAATTTTTGCGCGGCACCATCCGCGACATTGATGCGCGCAAGACCGCCGAGCTGGAGTTGCAGCAACACCGCGACGGGCTGGAGGATCTGGTTCAACAAAAAACGGCCGAGCTGCAACGCGCCAACGTCATCGCCAACGCGGCCAACCGCGCCAAATCCGAATTCCTGGCCAACATGAGCCACGAGATCCGCACGCCCATGAATGGCGTCATCGGCATGGTCGACATCCTGCAAACCACTCCCCTCTTGCCCGAACAGCAGCGCATGCTGGGCACCATTCAGCACTCGTCCATGGCTTTGTTGAACATCCTGAACGACATTCTGGATTTCTCCAAAATCGAGGCCGGCAAGCTGGAAATCGAGTGCATTCCCACCTGCCTGCGCGAGGTGGCCGAGGACGCGGTGCAGCTGGTTTTGACACTCTCCAACGCGCGCGCAGTGCAGCTTTCGGTATTTGTCTCGCCCGACTTGCCGCAGTGGCTGCTGTGCGACCCCACCCGACTGCGCCAGGTGCTGCTCAACCTGTTGGGCAATGCGATCAAGTTCTCGGGCTACCGGGCGGGCCGCGACGCCCAAGTGGTGCTGGAGGTGCTGCCCTGCACGCTGTCCCACGGCGCCCCGGGCCTGCGCCTGCGCATCACCGACAACGGCATCGGCATGAGCGACGTCGTGATGGCCAGGCTGTTTCGGCCCTTCATGCAGGCCGATGAGAGCACGGCGCGCGAATTTGGCGGCACCGGGCTGGGCCTGTCGATCACCCAGCGCCTGCTGGAGCTGATGAACGGCACGGTGTCGGTGCGCAGTACCCTGGGCGAGGGCTCCGAATTTACGGTGGAGCTGCCGCTGCTGCCGTGTGCGCCGGGTCGCGATCTGCCACCCGATCCCGATCTGGCCGGGGTGCCGGTGATAGTCATCACACGTGACCCGCAGGCAGTGCGCATCGTGCCGGCCTACCTGCAGTGCGCCGGTGCCAGCGTCACCGTGGTGGCCGATGTGGCAGCGGCGCGCGCCCGGTTGCAGCAGGCGCCGCACGCCCTGGCAAGCACCGTGGTTCTGGTGGGACTGTCCTTCACCACGCCCACCCGCGATCTGGGTTTGCCTGACGGAGTCAAGGTGGTGCGGGCCACTGCGCGCGGCAGCGACGCCTTTGGTGCGGACCTTAAAGTGTTTGTGCGCCCGCTGCTGACCCACGACCTGCTTCACACCGTGGCCGTGGCCAGTGGGCGACTGGCGCCAGCCAGTGCGGCACCCGTCGCCAGGCGGGGCCTCTATCAGCAGCGCCCGCTTGCGCCCCCGGTCGCGCAGGCGGTGGCCAGCGGCCAGTTGATCCTGCTGGCCGAAGACAACCAGACCAACCGCGAGGTGATGCAAGAGCAACTGCGCCTGTTGGGCTACACCTGCGAGATGGCTGAGGACGGCGTCATTGCACTGCGCATGTGGCAAGACGGACAAGGCCAGGGGCCTGGTGCCGGTCCTGGCCGCTACGCCTTGCTGCTGAGCGACTGCCATATGCCCCACCTGGACGGCTTTGGCCTGACCGAAGCGATTCGCGCCACCGAGCCAGCCGGCACCCGCCTGCCCATCATTGCCATTACCGCCAATGCCATGCAAGGTGAAGCCCAGCGTTGCCGTGAGCGCGGCATGGACGACTATCTCAGTAAACCGCTGCGCATGACCGAGCTGGTGGCGAAACTGGACCGGTGGCTGCCGTTACCGCGGGTGGCAGGGCCCGAGTCAGCCAACGCGCTGGACGAGCCCGATCGGGGGAACCGCTTCCCCGTCTGGAACCCTGACACGCTGACTGATCTGGTGGGCAACAACCCGGCCCTGCACCAGCGCCTGCTGGACAAATTTCTCATCAACACCCAACGGCAGGTGGCCGATATCACCGCCGCCGCGCTGGCAAGCGACACCACCACCCTGGCGGGAATCGCCCACACCCTGAAATCGGCAGCCCGTAGCGTGGGCGCTTTGGCATTGGGTGAGCTGTGCCAAAGCCTGGAGACAGCCGGGCATGCAGGGGATGCCCATGCCTGCAGCAAACTGGCGGCAGGGCTGGAAGGTGCATTTGCCGCTGCGGCCACCGAAATCAGTGGTCATTTAGGCCTCTAGCCCCCGTGCTACCTGCGCAACCAGCTACTAAAACAATAGCAAACACCTGCCAAATGATGGTCTCAATCGAATCATGATTTTCATCACTAGTGATACTATTTGAAAATGAAGATCGTATTGGACACCGATGTCGTTGTTGCTGCCATGCGCAGTCCTTCGGGTGCATCCGCTGAGTTGATGCGCCGCGCCCGGCGTGCAGAGTTGACACTGGCAGCCAGTGTCAGCCTGTTTATGGAGTACGAGGCAGTGTGTACCCGACCCGAGCATCTGGACGCATCGGGAATGAGTAGTGCGCAATTGGGGTTTTTTCTTGACGGTTTGGCGTCGATCGTGCAGCCCGTTGAGGTGCATTTTTTGTGGCGACCCCAGTTGCGTGACCCGGCGGACGAGCTGGTTTTGGAGGCTGCCGTGAATGCATCGGCCAGTGCCTTGTTGACGTTCAATCAAAAACACTTTGCCGGCATTGCCAAACGTTTTCAACTTGAAGTTTTAACCCCAGGCGAATTTTTAAGGAGTCTGCCATGAGCGATTTGAGCACCTACCCCCTGCGGTTGCCGCGGTCCATCCGCGCGGGTGTTGAGCGCCTGAGCAAGCAGGACGGTGTCAGCATCAACCAGTTTGTGAGCATCGCAGTGGCCGAAAAAGTGGCCATGATGCAGGCGCAAGATTATTTTTCGCAACGCGCAGCGCGCGCTGACATGGCCGCGTTTGACCAGTTGATGCAGCGCCCTGGTGGCGAGTCACCACGGGCTGGGGATGAGCCCTGACTTGGCACTCTTTCGATTGAGATTGCTACTCATTTAGGCCTCTAGCCCCCGTGCTACTTGCGCAACCAGCTACTAAAACAATAGCAAACACCATGCCACCCCATCACACCCAAGTCAACCTGCACGGCCGCACCTGGCTGGCAACGCTGCACCCTGCTTCGGTCTGGGCCTTCGCCCTCACCGCCGTGTTGCTGCTGGGCTCCGCGTTGCCGGGATTGCGCTTCTTTGCTTCGCCAGCAAACTACCTTCCGTGGCATACGGCACTGGAGTTTGTTGCCATTGCGGTGTCGGCGATGGTGTTCATGCTGGCCTGGAACCTGCGCAATCAACCCAATAGCGGCAACATCATGCTGTTGGGTGTGGGGTTTTTGGCCGTGGGGCTGATCGATTTTGGGCACACCCTGTCCTACCCCGGCATGCCCGACCTGGTGACCCCCAGTGGCACCGAGAAAGCCATCAACTTCTGGCTGGCGGCGCGTTATGTGGCTGCGGCTGTATTTTTGGGTGCCGCCCTGTTACCTACGGCGCAACGGACGGCGGGCGGTTTTGTGGGTGCCACCGCCGTAGCCATTGGGCTGGCCGTGGCGGTGTGGTGGCTGGAGCTGAGCCACGCCGACGGACTGCCCCGCACCTTCATTGCGGGCCAGGGCCTGACGGCGTTCAAGATTGGCGCCGAATACCTGCTGGGGGTTTTGTACGGTACGGCGGCGATTCTGTTGTTTCTGAAAAGTCGGCGCACACACAACGACTCCGACCTGCACTGGCTGGCCGCAGCCGCCTGGGTGCAGGGGCTGGCAGAAATGTTTTTCACGCTCTACAGCGATGTGACCGATTTGCACAATTTGCTGGGCCATGTCTACAAGGTGATCGCCTACAGCATGGTCTACCGGGCGATTTTTGTGGCCGGCGTGCAAAGGCCGTACCGCGCCCTTGATATCGAACACAGCCGCTTGCAAACGCTGATCGCTACCGTGACGGATCTGATCTGGCTCAAGGACCCGGCCGGCATCTACCTCTCATGCAACCACGCCTTCGAGCATCTCTATGGGAAGAAGCAAGCCGAACTGGTTGGCAAGACCGACTATGACTTCGTTGGACGTGAAGAAGCAGACTACTTTCGGCAACACGACCTCGCAGCCATTGCCGCAGGCGGCCCCAGCAGCAACCAGGAGTGGCTGACCTTTGCCATCGGTGGACGCAGAGGTTTGTTTGAAACCACCAAGACCCCGATGTTTGCGGCCGACGGCACCCTCATCGGCGTGCTGGGCGTGGCCCATGACATCACCGAGCGCCAGCAGGCGGCAACAGCCGAAGCCCTGCGGATCAGCGAGGAAAAATACCGCGTGCTGCTGGACCAGTCGAGCGACTCGATTTTCAGCTTCTACCCGGACGGCCGCTACAGCTATGTCAACGCGGCGTTTGCCACGGTGTTTGGCAAAACGCCCGACGACATCATTGAAAAGACGGTGTGGGATGTGTTCCCCAAGAACGAAGCCGACAAGCGCTACAACGGCGTTCAGGCAATTTTCAAGGAAGGTCTTGAGCGGGTGTTTGAAGTCACGGTGCCTACGCCCCACGGCGTGCGCTTCATGATCACCACGGCCAAACCGATTTTCAATGAGCAGGGCCAGGTGGCCCGGGTCATTTGCAGCTCCAAAGACATCACCGAGCGCAAACGCGCCGAGGAGGCCACCCAGGCGGCAAGCAATGCCAAATCAGAATTTCTGGCCAATATGAGCCACGAGATTCGCACCCCCATGAACGGGGTGGTGGGCATGATCGACATTTTGCGGGAAACGCAGCTTCAGCCAGACCAGCAGCGCATGGTGGAGACGATTCACCAGTCGTCCATGGCGTTGCTGCAGATCCTGAACGACATTCTGGACTTCTCCAAGATCGAGGCCGGCAAACTTGCGGTGGAGAGCGTGCCGGTACACGTGCGCGGGGTGGCCGATGGAGTGGTGCGGCTGATGGAGTCGGTCCCCAAAGCCAGTGCGGTGGAACTCTCGGTCTTTGTGGACCCGGGCCTGCCCGCCTGGATGCTGGGCGACCCTGCGCGTCTGCGCCAGGTGCTGCTCAATTTGCTGGGCAACGCGGTCAAGTTTGTTCGTACCACCAGCACTGACGCGGCCCAGGTCCGGCTGCGGGTAGAGCCCTGCACGCGCGACGATGCCAGCCCCGGCGTTCGCTTTGCAGTGCAGGACAACGGCATTGGCATGAGCCCGGAAGTCGTATCCAAGCTGTTTAAACCCTTCACCCAGGCGGACGCAAGCACTGCGCGCAAATTTGGTGGCACCGGTCTGGGGCTGTCTATCAGCCAGCGCCTGGTTGAACTGATGCACGGCCACATGTCGGTACAAAGCACTTTGGGCGCAGGCTCTGAATTTGTGGTGGAGCTACCGCTGCACCCCTGCGAACCCGCGCATGCACAGGGTTCAACCCATCCGCAGGCAGAGCGCCGCAGCCACCAGAGGCTGGCAGCACCTACCGTTGAGGAAGCGGTGCAAGCCGGTTGCCTGATTTTGCTGGCCGAAGACAACGAAACCAACCGGGAGGTGATGCAAGAACAGCTGCACCTGCTGGGCTACGTCTGCGAGGTGGCACAAGACGGTGCCATTGCCCTGCAAATGTGGCAAGCCAACCCGGGCCGCTATGCCCTGCTGCTGAGCGACTGCCACATGCCCAAGCTGGACGGTTTTGGTTTGACGTCTGCCATCCGGCAAACCGAGGCGCTGGATACCCGCCTGCCCATCATTGCTGTGACGGCCAACGCCATGCAGGGCGAAGCCCAGCGTTGCCGTGACCACGGGATGGACGACTATTTGACCAAGCCCCTTCGCATGGATGAATTGGCTGCCATGCTGAACAAGTGGCTGCCACTGGCGGCCCCTCCGGCCAAGACCACACTGGCAATCGACTCGCTGCCCACTGACCCATCTGACCCCGCTGAGCAGGGGGACTACGCCATCTGGAATGCAGCCACCCTGACGGTATTCGTGGGCGACAACCCGGCGACCCAAAAGCGCCTGTTGGACCAGTTTCTAATGGGCGCCCAGCAGCAGGTGACACAGATGCTGGCCGCCGTCGCCGCAGACGACACCAGCCAGTTGGCCCACATTGCCCACACCCTCAAATCTGCCGCACGCAGTGTGGGTGCCCTGCGTCTGGGCGAACTGTGCCACGCGCTGGAGGCCGCTGGTCGCGCCGGGGATGCGACCCAGTGCCGTCAC
>CAJAVE010000340.1 GCA_903945325.1 uncultured beta proteobacterium
CGATTGCCATCGGCACCAGCCACGGTGCCTACAAGTTCACCCGCAAACCCACCGGCGACATCCTGGCCATGGACCGCATCGCCGCCATCCACGCCGAGCTGCCCAACACGCACCTGGTGATGCACGGCTCCAGCAGCGTGCCGCAGGAGTGGCTGGCCATCATTCGCCAGTTTGGTGGCGACATCAAGGAAACCTATGGCGTGCCGGTGGAAGAAATCCAGCGCGGCATTCAAAGCGGTGTGCGCAAGATCAACATCGACACCGACATCCGCCTGGCCATGACCGGCGCCATGCGCCAGGTGTTTGCCCAGCAACCCAGCGAGTTTGATCCGCGTAAGGCACTGGTCGCAGCCAAGAATGCGGCGCGCGGCATTGTGAAAGCGCGCTTTGAAGCGTTTTGCTGTGCGGGGCAGGCCAGCCGGATCAAGCCGGTGGCGCTGGAGTTGATGGCGAAGCGCTACGGCTGACCGATGCGCCCGTTCCAAAAGTGAAGTTCCGCGTCAAGACCTTGTTGCACGCGGATCAATTGTCCAGTTTGACCTCAGTGGCACCGGCAACCTTGCCCAGGGCTTTGAGGATTTCCTCCGGGGCATAGCGGATAGCCATGAATTCGCCCAGAGACAATGACGGGTAGGCCAATGCGATGCGGTAGCGACCGTAAAGCGCGTGAATTTTGTTTCCGACAATGAAAACTTCGTATGGAAAGCCAGCGATGTGCTCCACACCGATGGTTCCCAGTTTCGTCATCCACCAGCGTTCGCCTCGCGTTTGTGAGTCCATCGTGACGCCAAAAACCGCCAAATTCCTGTCGGGCATCACCACTTCATAAACCTTGGATGTGTCCCCGACGTGGGCGGCAAGGTTGTTACGAACGGTTGTCACTGCTGCCTCAAAGCTGGAAGCCGTGGTCAATTCGCTATTGACAGAGTCAAAGCGCTCCATGGGTGCCATGTAGCGGTAGCTTGGCAGTGCATCGGCTGAAATATCGCCTCCAAATGGGGTTCCGCCACCCAGCGCTTTGGCCAATCGGGTTTCGATGGAACGGATGGCCGGTTCGGCCTGTGCGTATTGTCCCCTTAGGTAGGCGCGATACCAGTATTCCGGCCTCATGTAACTGAGGGAGCCGTCCGACTGCACACCAATACGGATGCCAGCCGCGATGACTGCAGACCCTCCGATGCTACGAATGGCCTGAAGTAAACCCGGATCGGTCACCACAACGGTTCCGTGTTGAGGCAGCCCTTTGGGCAAGTAGCGCCCCGCAAGGGTAAAGCCCTCGGCTGCAAGCTTCTTCTCAACCTGCGCCATGAGTGTCGGCAGATCGCCGGTTCCGAGTCGGTCGCCACGAACGTAGGGAGTCAAACCCCACGCACTCTGACTCAGGTTCAGACATAAGAGGAAGGCGACGAACTTCAGAAACATTTGACCACCTCTGGGCTGCGATTTCAGCGGATCAAGCGCACGATGCCCAGCGCCTTGAGCACATACTTTTCGTAAATGGGCTCCGAGGTACCGTTCTTCATCTTGCGCATGAAGTACTTTTCAAACCCGATCTTGGCCAGGTGAACCCACTTGCCTTTCTTGAACCAGTTGACATTGCGCGGTGGTATTTGCGGCAGTGCCACAAAGGCCGCTCCGGTGTCGCCAAAGTCAGCCAGGCAAATGGCGTTCCAGGTGCCTTTGGTGCTGGCAGTGCTGCCATTGAGTTCGTCTGCAATGTTGTGCACGATGGCTGAAATCATGGTCTCTATCATGTAGCCGGTCTTGGGCGCCCCGGTAGGAACCGGGGTTGCTTCCACCGGTGGAATGGCCACGCACACGCCAGCTGAAAAGATGTTCTTGTAGGCCTTGCTGCGCTGGTAGTCGTCTATCAACACAAAGCCGCGGGGGTTGCACAGGTTCGGCACAGCCGCCACCGCATCCACGCCCTTGAACGCGGGCAGCATCATGGACATCTTGAACGGCACTTCGTGCTCCTTGAACACGGCACCGTTGTCATCAAGCTGGGTCACAAACATCTTGCCGGCTTCAACCTTGGTGGTCTTGGCGTTGGTGATCCACTTCATGTCGTGGCTTCGCAGCTCGGACTCCAGCATGCCCTTGCTGTCTCCGACTCCGCCCAGACCCAGGTGCCCGATGTAGGGTTCGCTGGTCACGAAGGTGATCGGCACCTTGTGGCGAATCTTGCGACGTCGCAGGTCGGTGTCGAGAATGAATGCAAATTCGTAGGCCGGGCCGAAGCAACTGGCAAATGGCATGGCGCCGATGACCACCGGCCCCGGATTCTTCAGGAATTCCTCATAGTCCTTGAAAAATCCCAGCGCATGGTCCACGGTGCACACCGAGTGCGTGTGTCCGCCATGGGGCCCAGAGCCGGGTACTTCGTCAAAGAACAGCTTGGGGCCGGTGGTGATAACGAGGTAGTCGTAGTCCACGGTCTGGCCGTCCTTCAACGTCAGGCGGTTCGCTTCGGCGTCGATAGTCGTCACGGGCTTGGGAATGAAGGCAATCCCCTTTTTATCCAACAGCGGTGCTATTGGCAGGGTAATGGACTCGCGATCACGCCAACCCACGGCCACCCAGGGGTTCGATGGGGTGAACTGAAAGTAGTCCACGGCGCTGACGACCGTGATGCGATGCTCGGCCCCAAGCGTTGCGCGCATTTCGTAGGCGGCGGGCATGCCGCCTATGCCAGCGCCCATGATGACGATGTGTGCCATTGTGTATTTCCTGCTTATTGGTAGGGCTGACTCGTCTAGAAACGCTGGGTAAACATCAATTGCAGGTTGTTTTGAGCATGCGATATGTTGAGGCCTGAACCACTGGTCACCGTCACAGTGGGCGCAACCGTTAACGCTGCATTGATCTCGGCAGAGTCAGATAGTTTGTAGCCAAAACCCAAGGTGAAATGGTTGCGCACGGTGGCGGGGAATAACGGGTTTACATAGGTATCTGGCACCGGGTTGTCCGCCAGGTTCAGACCTGTACGCACCGTCAACTGATCGTTGGCTTTCCAGGCAAGCCCCAAATTCAACACGGTTTGATCTTTCCAGTTTTGCGGAATGGCAAAGGCGACATAGCCCATGCCGGCGGCGGCACTGTCGTAGCGCATTTTGAAACTCTTCATCGCATCAGCCCAGGCAATGTTCTTCACATCTGCTGCCACCAGCAAAGAGGGGCTTGCCTGCCAGCTGGCCCCTACGGCCAGAACCGCCGGCATCTGAAAATCGATCACAGACATTTGACCGCTGTCATTCAACATGCCAACGATGCCGAGGTTGGCAGAGGTACTGGCCGTCTTCATGTCAGCCAAGGCGGATTTGAATTGATAGGACCCACCTAGCATGACGTCTTTGCTGGCTTTAAACGTTGCGCCAATACTGGCACCGAGTCCGGTTGATTTCGCAGCACCGCTGAATTTGCTGGAGTCTGAAAAATCAATGCGTGCAATCGTGGTGTTGGGGTTGACTCCCGGAACCATGCCTTGGGCCATCATGCCCATATTGGTTGCCAGGCCACCCTGACCACCCGTCATCATTTGTGCAATTTCCGTTAGACGGCCATTCATTTGCACGTCAAGAGAAGACCACATGAACTTCAACGTGGCGCCAACAGTCAGATTTTGGTTGACCTGGTAGGCCACAGGCGCAATGAGATTGCCGATGCCCAATTCGGATCGGCTGGGCAATCCGGTTCCTGCGGACATGAAGGACGCGCCTTCGTATTCGGTACCCATGCCGCCTTGTGCAAACATGCCGATTCCATAGGTCAAGGCACCACTGCGACGGGTGTACCCGAATGCCGGCATCACATACGAGGTACCCCCTGATTTGGCATCCATGCCCATCATGCTGCTTTTGACATCAGGCCCTAAGATGCCGAATGCGACATCAAGACGGGACGTTCCATCGGTCATTAAACCCAAGGTTGCCGGATTTTGTGCCATGGCGGCGTTGCCGTGGTCCATCGCTTGCGATGCGCCTCCCATGCCAGTGGAGATGGGGCCATAGCCTTCCATCAACATGCCGTTGGTGGCGTGGGCCGAACCGGCGGCTAGCAGGGCGCACAGCGGCGTCAGAGTGAAAAGTTTCTTTGAAATGGTCATGGTTGTCTCCGGTAGTTTTAGTGGTAAATGACGAGGGGGGAGGGATTCCGGTTGGGGTGATCACCAGAAGGCCAGTAGGCGGCCTTTGACGACTTTGGATTCGATGCGCTTGAGCGGGCTATTGCCCTTTTTGATGCAATCGCCGCTCTTGGCATCAAACTCCCACTGGTGTTTGGGGCAGGTCAGTGTGGTGCCGTGGAGTGCCAGTTCAGGGATGTCGGTACTTTGGTGTGGGCAGCGGCTGTCAAATACGGAGATCTTCTTTTTCTCACGGTAGATGAACAGGCCGAAGCCATCGCAAACGGTACGTTGCACCTGGCCGTCCTCGACTGCGGTGCTGGCCATCACATCATGCCAACGGGCAGGTTGTGGTGCGGTGGCGGCAACGATCGCGGGCGCAGCAACATCCTGAAACTCTGGCAGTTTCATGTCAAGGATCACGTCAACCGCCCAGATGATTTTTGCCAGGCCGAGTGCCGGAAAGGCCATGAGCAGCGCGTCCAGCACTTCAACCGCAGTACAGCCCTCCCGCAGGGCGCGGCGCAAGTATTGGCGAAGTCCCCGGTCAGTTTGCGCATGTACCTTGGTAATGACCGAGATGAGATTGCGCGTTTTGGGGTCCAGGTGTTTACCGGCATCTTTCAGAAATGCAAAGTAGTGGCCCAGCGCGTCCGGACGGGCTTTCAGCAAGTAATTCAGTGCGTCACTCATGGAGTTTTCCTGTCTGTGGGGGTTAAAAATGCAGGACCATCACGGGTTGCTCTGATAGCCCCATGACCTTTTGTGCCACGCCACCGACCAATGCACGACCAATTCGCCTGTCGCTGCGACTGCCTATGACGACAAGGTCAGATTCGCTGGTTTCCTGCGCTGCCAATATTTCGGTGAAGGGTTTGCCGACCCGCACTTCGCCTTGTGTCTGCACACCCTCGCGTTGTGCTTGCTCGACAAGTTGCACGAGAAATCCTTGTGCGTGATCACGCAGTCCTTCTGCGGTAACGACACTGACCACGTGCAAAGGCAGTCCACATTGCGCCGCGACTCCTGCCGCCACGGCAACAATGGAGCGGCCGTCCTCGCTGGGGTCTACCGCCACAAGCACGCGCCTGCGCCACATGGCGGCCTCACGCGGCACGATCAGGACATGACAGGGCGCGTGTGCAACAACCTTGCTCACCATTTCACCGACCAGCAAGTTGGCCAGAAATCCGCGTTTGCCACGTCGGCGAATGATGATCAATTCGGACTTTCTGGACCTTGCCTCATCAACGATTTCAAGGTAGGGTTCCTCGCCGCGACGCACATGCACTTCAAGGGTCGCCTGTGCTGCATTGGCTTGGGCGCGCAAGCCTGCGATTTTTGTAGCAGCTTCTTGTTCAGCCCGAGCCGCAAGTTGCGGTGCCAGCGCTTCGTATTCCGGGTTGCTGACCAGCGGCAGGACGGTGGCCAAGGGCAACTGGCAACGTTGAGCCATGGCGAAAGCCATTCGTTCTGCGCCGACGTCAAACTCACTGCCTTCAGTCGCCAGCAACAGGCGTGTAAATGGCTGCGCCATAGTCAGTGTCCTCCCGTCAAAACGCCGGAGGCGGCAAGAACCAATACTGCAATGACTGCGGCGCAGATTCCTGCATACACATAGTCGCGTCGCTTCAGATAAAGGGGAATCAGTCCCAGAAGTGGCGGCAGCGAGCAGCCCGCCAGTATCGAAATGCCGATGAGCCCCGACAAATCTCCCTTGTATGCCAACGCCACCCAGCCCCAGCCGGTGGGCGTCGCTGTTTGCCGCAAATAGGCATCAACGGGCAGGTTCCAGACGCTCGGTAGTTGCTCCAGCGGCACATGCGGGGTCAAGACACCAAAAACGTAGGCAGCGAAGCTGGCGATCAGGGCCAGAACACCAAGACGCGTGCCCCAATCCAGCAGCTGGGCATAGCGCAAAGCTTCAAGTTGCTGCTCCTGCGCGTTGGTCGAAGTGTGGGTGTTGGTCATGGAGCAGCTTTCAGACCCAGATGCCCAGGCCTTTGAGCAGGGCACGTATGCCCGCAAAGAGCAGGAGTGTGATGACCATTTTCCGAATGACCGAGCCCTTGAGTACATGCAGCAGGCGGGCTCCGATGCGGGCGCCCAGCATCATGCCGACAACCGAAGGCACAGCAATCATCGGCAATACTGCACCGCGGTTCAGATACACCCAGGCGGCAGAGGAGTCGACCAGGGACAGCACCAGGCCTGAGGTGCCGGCCGACACCTTGAGCGGTGCGCCCATCAGCAGGTTGAGCGCCGGTACATTGGCCCAGCCCGCACCGATGCCAAACATGCCGGCCATGACGCCGATGGCCAAAAAGATCAGCAAGCCCAGCGGCGTGCGGTGCACTTGCCAGTTGATAGCCTGGCCGGACGCTCCATCGATGAAGACGCCGTGAATACCGAGCGCAGAGGACAGTTTGTCGGGTTGTGCAACGTGGGGGAATTCAGATTT
This sequence comes from uncultured beta proteobacterium, assembly GCA_903945325.1. Lineage (GTDB taxonomy): Bacteria > Pseudomonadota > Gammaproteobacteria > Burkholderiales > Burkholderiaceae_C > Allorhodoferax. Next base: position 6,585 of record CAJAVE010000340.1, read on the forward strand.
TTTGGAGAACAGCATCAGTGTCACGATACCCAGAACAATCATGCCCAGTGCGGTCTGGATGACCGAGGCCGGCAGCGCAAGCCCCAGCAACGCTCCGGCAATCGAGCTCATGGAGGCAAGCAGTGCCAAAGGGAGCGCCAGACGAAGGCTCGACAGCCCACCGCGCAACAGCATGGGACCGGCTGCGAGCGCGCTGGCCAATGCAACCAATAAACCTGCACCGCGCACGAAATCCAGATGAAAAGGGAAGAAGCCGCCGATGATGGGCACAAACAGTGTGCCGCCTCCAATGCCCGCTGGTACAGCCACGATACCAATGAAGAAGCAGGTAATGAACAAGGCCAATGGCCAGAACCACCAGGGCAGGGAACTGACGGGAACCACGCTGTCAGCGGCTAAGGCGGGTACAGCGAGCGCGAGCAATGCAACGAAGAGCAAGCCTGTGCGCTTCAACGATGGCGTGGTGGTGTTGCGGCTCGACGGATGCATGCGACTAAGAAATATTTTGGTAATACAGGTTTTGCGGGTGGTTGGCCTGTGCAAAAAAGTACCACCGCTCGGCCAATAAACCAAAGTATTGTGTGACGAAAGCAATGACTAACATCTCCTTGGAGGCTGCAATTACACCCAGTGCCATGAACAGCAGTGGCAGTGGGAATACCAGCAACAAAAAACCCCACTTGACGGTCAATAGCAGTTCAGGGCTCTGACCATGGAAGAATTCACGCGTGTTGAACGACCCGCCCATGAAACCCTGCGCCTTCTGAACGATGCGGGGGTGCTTGATACCAATGGCGCTTTGCAGCGTGGACTTGGGCTTGAGCCGAGCATTGCGCATCAGTGAGGCGCTGCGCGTGATCCACGCCAGCAGGGTGAGTGCCGTTGTTGCCAGTGCGTAGGGTTGTATCAAAGTGGACAGCCCAGATAGTGCGGCCAATAGCGTGGCCAGCATCAGCCCGGAAGCGCTGCCCAGCAGCAGGTAGTTGATCAGTGTCAGTGGGCTGGCCCACTCCTGTAAAAAGCGCACCGATGCGTAAATCATGGCCGTGCAGACAAAGAGCGCCATACAAGCCAGTGTGGTTGCTGCACCGACCAGTTGCGTATTACCGCGCCCCAGAGCGTGTGATCCGGCATACATGAATACACCCAACATGAACAAGGGCAGGGCGATGACCTCGCGCGAAAGCCAGGAGGTGCGCCACATGGCAGCCGAACGCCACGCGCGCTCGGGGTGACCCAAGTGAAAGAACGAGGCAACCAGACCCAGTGCAGACAGCACCAGCGCCACTGCGCTGCCAGTGACCAGGAAGCGTTGGCTATCCGGCTGGCTCAGGCCGCCAAGGCCGACCAGCTCGGTGCCATACAGCGCCAAAAATAGCCCCTGTGCGGCGCCGATGAGGGTGGTCAAAAAAATGACTGAAAAAGCGGGTTGCATAGTATGTGGTGCAAGGGTTGTGCAGTGGTGCGCTAGGTAGCAAAGTCTTCGCGGCCCGGGTCGCGGTGGGCGTGCTCGGGCAGCTGGCCGTCGATCTTCAGCGGGTTGTCCACGCGCTCCAGGTCTTCGGCATGGATGCGGATTTCGGTCTTGCGCCGTGGCAGGTAGTGGTTGGAGGGGCTGGTGCCCCATTCCGGCATGAGCTGGTAGCCGCCGCGCTCGGCAATGGCCCGGGACACCACTGATTCCGGGTCGTGGATATCACCAAAAAGCCGTGCGTTGGACGGGCATGCCAGCACGCAGGCGGGCTTGCGCTCGGATGGCGGCAGGGCCGTATCGGTGACGCGGTCCACGCACAGCGTGCACTTGGTCATGACCTTGCGTTCTTCATCGAGCTCGCGCGCGCCGTAGGGGCAGGCCCAGCTGCAGTATTTGCAGCCAATGCACTTGTCGTAGTCCACCAGCACAATGCCGTCCTCGGCGCGCTTGTAGCTTGCGCCAGTGGGGCACACCGGCACGCAGGGCGGGTCTTCGCAGTGCAGGCACGACTTGGGAAAGTGCACCGTCTGCGTGTTGGGGAATTGACCCACTTCAAAGGTCTGCACCCGGTTGAAAAATGTGCCGTTGGGCTCAGCGCCGTAGGGGTTGATGTCCACCAGCGAACCTGCCGTACCGGAGGTGTTCCACTGCTTGCAGCTGGTGACACAGGCGTGGCAGCCGACGCAGACATTCAGGTCGATAACCAATGCCAACTGGGTCATTTATTGTCTCCCCGACCCGCAAAGTACGCGCGCAACTTGGGTAGCACCTGCTGCACCCCGGGTGCGGCCGGCACGGCCTTGAACTGCGGCGAGGTCTGCTCGGACTCGTCGTCCTGCGCCTTGTAGATGCGCACCCGCACGTCGTACCACGCGGCTTGGCCGGTGATGGGGTCCGAGTTGGAAATGGCCGCCCCGGCACTGGATGGCGGTAACACTTCCGAGATCAGGTGGTTGAGTAAAAATCCGCGTTGAGATTCATTGGCGTCGGGTGTCAAATTCCAGGCGCCGGCGGATTTGCCGATGGCGTTCCAGGTCCACACCGTGCCGGGCTCCACCGCCTCGGAATAGCGGCACATACAGCGCACCTTGCCCCACTGCGATTCAACCCACATCCAGCCGCCGTCAGCAATGCCTTCGGCTGCTGCGGTTTTGGTGTTGACGAACAGGTAGTTGTGGGTGTGGATCTGGCGCAGCCAGGCGTTTTGTGAGTCCCACGAGTGGTACATCGCCATGGGGCGCTGGGTAATGGCGTTCAGCGGGTATTTGGCCGTGTCGCTGGCTTGTTCTTCCAGTGGCACGTAGTGAAACGGCAGCGGGTCAAAGTAGGTTTCGACCCGTTTGCGCAGATGCTCTGGTGGCTGTTTGCCCGGGCGTTTGCCCTGCGCGGCACGGCGAAAACCCTGCAGAAACTCCGAGTAGATGTGGATGATGACGGGGTCTTTATCGCGCCGGATTCCCATCTTTTGCGCCCACTCCATGTAGCCCTGGTTCCAGTTGCGCATGTACTGGTATTCCAGCGGCATCTCGTAGTGGAATACGCAGTTGTTCTTCTCGTACATCTCCCACTGCTTGGGGTTGGGCTCGCCACGCATGGACTTTTCGCCTCCCTTGCCACGCCAGCCCGCCAGAAAACCAATGCCCGAGCCGGGTGCCGTTTCGTAGTTGATGATGAAGTCGGTGTAGCCCTTGAACTTGCGCGAGCCATCGGCTTGAGTGAAGGCAGGCAGTTTGAGCCGACCTGCCAGTTCCACCAGTACTTCCTGAAAGGGCTTGCACTCGCCCTTGGGAGCCACCACCGGAATGCGAACGGCGTCCACCGGGCCATCGAACTCGGAAATGGGCCGGTCCAGCATCGACATGCAATCGTGCCGCTCCAGGTAAGTGGTGTCGGGCAGGATCAGGTCGGCAAAAGCTGTCATTTCTGACTGGAAGGCGTCGCACACCACCAGGAACGGGATCTTGTACTCGCCAATGTGCTCGCCCTCCGTGTGCTTGTCGTTGAGCATGTTGCGCACTTCCGACGTGTTCATGGTCGAGTTCCACGCCATGTTCGCCATGAAGATAAGCAAGGTGTCGATGCGGTACGGGTCGCCTTTCCAGGCGTTGGTGATGACGTTGTGCATCAGGCCGTGGGCTGACAAGGGGTGCTCCCAGGAGAAACCCTTGTCGATCCGCACCGGCTGGCCCTTGTCATCCACAAACAGATCGTCCGGGCTTTCGGGCCAGCCCAATGGCGCACCATCCAGCGGTGTATCGGGTTTGACGGCCTGTGGACCCTTGGGTGGACGGGCATTCGGTGGCACCGCGCGCGGATAAGGCGCCTTGTGGCGAAAGCCACCGGGTCGATCAATGGTGCCTAGCAGCGACATCAAAATCGACAGCGAGCGAATGGTCTGGAAGCCATTGGAGTGCGCAGCAAGTCCCCGCATGGCGTGAAAAGAAACCGGGTTGCCGGTGACCGAGTCGTGGCGCTTGCCCCAGCTGTCGGTCCAGGCAATGGGCAGTTCAATCTTCTGGTCCCGGGCAGTGATGCCCATCTCGTGCGCCAGACGGCGAATGGTGGCTGCGGGAATTCCGGTAACGCCTTCCGCCCATTCCGGGGTGTAGGGTTTCACACGCTCTTGCAGCAGTTGGAATGCCGGCACTGCCGGTGTGCCGTGCGGCAGTTTGAAGTGTCCCAGCAGTGCCGGGTCGGCGCCCTCGGTGTGGTCGGCTACCGCCCGTTCGCTCAGGCGGTCCCACCAATAGAAATTGGCCGGTCGCAACGGGTTGGCGATATCCGCATCGGCATCGCGCAGGAACATTCCAAAGTCATCACTGGCGGCATCCTGGTTGACCAGTTGACCAGCATTGGTGTAGCGCGCAAGGAATTCCCGATCGTACAAACCCAGTTTTATCAGTTCGTGAATCAGGGCCAGTAGCAGCGCACCGTCGGTGCCAGGTTTGATCGGCACCCATTCGTCGGCAATGGCTGAGTAACCGGTGCGCACCGGGTTGATGGAGACAAAACGACCGCCATTGCGTTTGAACTTGGAGAGTTCGCGCTTCATGGGGTTGGAATGGTGGTCTTCCGCTGTGCCGATCATCACAAATAGCTTGGCACGCTCCAGATCCGGGCCACCAAATTCCCAAAACGAGCCGCCTATGGTGTAGATCATGCCCGCGGCCATGTTGACCGAGCAGAAGCCCCCGTGTGCCGCATAGTTGGGCGTACCAAATTGCCGGGCAAATAGTCCGGTCAGAGCCTGCATCTGGTCGCGTCCGGTGAAAAGGGCAAATTTCTTGGGGTCCGTCGAGCGGATCTTTTGGAGGCGATCTGCCAGCATGGCGAAGGCCGCTTCCCATTCGATTTCCTCGAATTGGCCGTCTCCCCGTTCACTGCCCGGCTTGCGCAGGAGGGGCTTGGTGAGCCGGGCTGGCGAATACTGCTTCATGATGCCCGAGGAACCCTTGGCACAGATGACGCCCTGGTTCAGCGGATGATCCGGGTTGCCTTCGATATAGCGGACTTCGCCGTTGCGCAAATGCACCCGGATGCCGCAGCGGCAGGCGCACATATAGCAGGTGGTGGTGCGCATTTCGTTGACGGCATTGTCCAGTGCGGGACGGGTGGGGTCGTGGATCGGTATTGCGGACATGCGTGGTTTTATTTGGGCGGGGCAGGGCAGGTGCAGAGTGCCCCTATTAGAGGCAGGGGCACCCATAGGCGTCTATAGCCGACACGGGTAATTCCAAGTAACCCAAATGGGTAGTGTCTGAAGGGCACTTTGTTGGCCCCCCCGGGTTTCTACGATTTATTAGCAGTCAGTTATGTAATAGCATGGGCGGCACCAATACTCACAATGACTCCTTCAAATCTCTCACCCAGCCCAAAAGTCCAGATGGATATGGGAGCAACCTTTCAGGGCTTGACTGCAGAGCTGGCGGTGGATATTGATTTGGCACCACTGTTAGAACGCTTTCTCATCGCTATCCTGGCGTTGGCCGGTGCTCAGGCGGGGGCGGTCCGGGTGCTAACGGACGACGGCAAGTCGATGCGACTGGTTGCGCAACAGGGGTTGCCGGCCAATGTGCAAAGTGCTGAAAGGCTGGTGCCACGCGATTGCGGTGTGTGCGGCGCGGCCTCGGTGGGTGATGTGTTGGGATGGGTAAACGATGTCAAAACCTGTGCCAAACACACGGAACATGCCTACTTTGGCATACAGTGCCAGCGCGTGCTGGCCATTTCACTGCCGCATGGCGGTCAGGTCCTGGGTATCTACAACCTGTTTTTTGATTCTGATGTCCGGATTGACCCGCAGATGGAAACTATGCTGCGCCTGATTGGGCAGTTGTTGGGGCTAGCGTTGCACAACGCCAAAATCGAGCGTGAGCGGCTGCGCGTCACGGTCATGAAAGAGCGCCAGGAGATGGTCAATGAAGTTCACGACACCATTGCGCAGACACTGGCCTACGTCAGAATGCGGTTGCCGCTATTGAATGAATCCATGCTGGCCCATGATGATCAGCGGTCGCTGAAATACTTGTCCGATGTCAAAAATGGTGTGGGCGAGGTGCATGACAAATTGCGTGAAGTCATGACATACTTTCGCACACGCATGGATCCTTTGGGTTTGTTGCACGCGCTGCAGGGTGTAGCCGATGGGTATTTTGACCGCGTTGGTATCTCGTTGGAAATCAGGAATTCGGCACATAGCCTGAATCTGACCGATGAACAGGAAGTCCAAGTGTTTTACATTATTCAGGAAGCATTGGCCAACATTGCAAAGCACTCCATGGCCAGGCGGGCCATTGTGTCGATTGCGAGAGAACCTCAGCAACTGGAATTCCGGATTGAAGATGACGGTCTGGGTATGGATGAACCATCGGTATCTACGCTGATTACTTTGGCCAAGGGTTTAGCGCCCAGCAACCACTTTGGACTGGAAATCATGCAAAGCCGCGCCAAACGACTGGGTGGTACTCTTACTGTAGGTCCGAACGACGGCGGCGGAACCCGTGTGCGCCTGTTGCTGCCGGTGGTGGCGATTAGCCAGGGAGTTAGCCGCCTATGACTCCAAAAACACGTGTGATGCTGGTGGACGACCATGCGCTGTGCCGTAGCGGTTTGACGGAGCTGCTGGAGCATCGGGGCAACATGGACGTGGTGGTCGCCACGGGTGACCCCGCGCAGGTTGTAGCGTTGTTGCGCGAGCACCAGCCGGATCTGATGGTGCTGGATTTGCGTCTGGCTACCGTCGATGGTCTGAGCGTGTTGCGCATGGTCCGCAATGAAGGATGCGAGACGCCGGTGGTGATCCTGACCATGAGCGACAGCGAAGATGACATGGCGGCAGCTCTGCGCGCGGGGGTCCGTGGCTATTTGCTAAAAGATATGGAACCCGAGGAAGTGATTGATGCTATCGGGCGTGCGGCGCGTGGCGAGATGGTGGTCGCCTCGGCCATGACGCTCAAGCTGGCGCTGATACTGCAGTCAGGCCCCAAAGTGTCGGTCATGGGTGACCTTGTGGCCACGTTGACCGAACGCGAACGTGAGGTGCTGAATCACGTGGCGCGGGGGTGTAGCAACAAGGTGATTGCCAAGGCGCTGGACATCAGTCACAACACCGTGAAACTGCATGTGCGCCACATCATGGACAAGCTCAATCTTCACTCGCGAGTGGAGGCAGCAGTGTTCGCATTCGAGTATGGCAGTTCACCAGAAGGTGTGAAGGCGGCTATTGGGATGGGTCAAAAAGTCAAGCACTGACGGCTTCCTTTTGGGGGCGTCCTTTTTGGGCGGTGACTTCTTTCTCCACCACTGAGTTCCCCTTCGGGCTGAACCAGGCCAGCGAGTCGTGTAACTTCACAACGTCGCCAATGAGAGTCAGGCAAGGTGATTTCAGTTTTGCCAGTGCCACGCGTTCTGGCATATCTGCGAGGGTTCCGGTAACCACTTTCTGGGTTGAAATACTGCCATCTTGCACCACGGCGATGGGCAGATTCGGCGATGCACCGTGCAACATCATCTGGCGGCAAATTTCTGGCAATCCTCCTAAGCCCATATAGATCACCACGGTTTGGCGGGGGCGCACCAGGCTGGGCCAGTCCAGGTCGGCGGTTCCGTCTTTGAGGTGGCCGGTTACAAAAATGCAGCTTTGAGCATAGTCGCGGTGTGTCAGCGGAATGCCCGCATAGCTGGATACACCAGAAGCTGCCGTTACACCAGGCACCACCTCAAACGCAACACCCTGGGCTGCCAGTGTCTGTAACTCCTCGCCACCACGACCAAAGATGAACGGGTCGCCGCCCTTGAGCCGGACGACTTGCTTTCCCGCCAGAGCGAGTTTGACCAGCAGTGCATTAATCTGCTCCTGGCGCATCGTGTGCTCGTTGCGGCGCTTGCCCGCATAAATACGTTCCGCAGTTTGTGGGACAAAATCCAGCACTGCGCTGGAAACCAGGTGGTCATACACCACCACGTCAGCCTTTTCCAGCAGGCGCACGGCGCGCAGCGTTAACAGTTCGGGGTCGCCGGGGCCAGCACCCACCAAATAGACTTTTCCGCACAAGGGGGTGAGTTTCATGACATCGGCTTTCAATGGGTACGTCCTTTGGAGGCGCAGCCGCCGCTGCCACAGCCGGTGCTGCCACAACCGCTGGAAGCCGCAGCTTCACTGGCGCAGGCAGAACCACTGCCTTCACTGAATATGAAATTGAACTCACCGGGCGTCAGTTCGACAAAATCCAGAACGGTGTCTGCCAGCAATTCCTGGGACTCGCCACCAATAACCACGGCGACGCCCGCCAGATCGAGTCGCATGTCTTCGTCTTTGGGGTCGTCAAAGCCCATGCCATATTGCAGCGATCCGTCGGAATCGACCTTTGCGGCAATGCGCAGAGCCAAATCTGTGGCACCGCTGGAACTGGCAGCCTGCTGAATCTGCTGGGCAGCGGCGGGGGTCAAATTAAACATATCGATCTCCTTGGTGAATCAATGTTCACCTTTGGTTTTTAAAAGTCCGGCCAAGCGGTTGCCCTGCTTCTGCGGGCCGCCAATGGGAAAAAGGGTGTGAAGGTGGTGGTTGTTGCCATGCTCGGGTCCCCATGCCTTCGCGAAATGCCAGATCATGGCGCGGACCTGCGCCTGCACCCGATGTTCTTCGTAATACGTCCGCAAAAATGCGATGACCTGCCAGTGCGCCTCGGTCAGCTCAAGGTTCTCGGCCTCGGCTTGCGCGCGGGCGAAGTCCTCGGTCCAGTCGTCAATATTTTTCAAATAGCCTTCGACATCAGTGGCCACGGCGCAACCGTTGACATGCACCGTGCGAGTCGCCGCCGCAACAGCAGCAGATTGTTCCTGTGCAAGCTTTTCGGCACGAACAAAGGCAGCGAACCCGGCTGCCCAACCGGACCCTGCACCATTGCGCAGGTGGGCATAGGAGGCGACGACGTTGCGGTGCACGATGCCATCGCGCTGACCATCCACGCCATGCCCGCGCAGCACACGGTAGGCAAACTTCAGTTCCGGTGCTACGTTTTCCAGGCTTGAGTAGTGGAACTCGTGGCCCCGCAATGTGGTCGGGCTGGTGCCAGCTGTTGCGGACCAGGGAGCATCACCCGTGGCTTGCAACTCCACGTAGCCACGCCCCACGGGGCGCGCATGCATCACTACATCGGCGGGGATGGCTCCCACCATGTCGTAGACCTGATCCTTCCAGCGCAGTGTGCGCGCCAGGTACATCAGGCCGCCACATTCGGCATAGACGGGCAGGCCCGCTTCAATGGCCGCGTGGATGCTGCTGCGCAGGGCGGTGTTCGCTTGCAACTGCGGCATGAACATTTCGGGGAAGCCGCCGCCTATGAATAGACCATCTACCGCTGGCAGCTGTGTGTCCTGCAACGTGTCCACCGGGACAATCACCGCACCAGCCTGTTCCAGCGCCAACAGGTCATCCGGGTAGTAGAAACCAAATGCCTTGTCGCGCGCGACACCAATGCGGATGGGCGATGGTGTGCTTGTCCGGGCGGGCGCGTCGGCCAATGGCAACACTTGCTGCGCGATGGGCGTTGGCGGCAACGGGGCAGCGTTGCGTGCCACTTGCTGAACGCGCGCCAAATCGACCTGCTGCGCCACCAGATCGCCCATGGCGCGTACGCGCAGGGCGGCGTCGTCGAGTTCGTGGTTGGGCATCAGACCCAGATGGCGCTCAACCAGCGCCATACGCGGGTCATGGGCGATGGCCCCCAGCACGGGAACATCGGTGTAATGTTCTATCACTGCGCGCAGTTTGGACTCATGACGTGCGCCGCCCAACTGGTTCAGGATGACACCCGCAATGCGAATGTTGCGGTCAAACGCCTGGTAGCCCAGGATCAGCGGC
>CAJAVE010000341.1 GCA_903945325.1 uncultured beta proteobacterium
CCACACCGACGGGCCAAAGATGAACTTGGAGTTGGACGGCTGGTTGCGCCCGGTGCGCGAGCGAAATGGCGACAGCAGGCAGCGATTGCGCCCGTCGTCACCCACATGCAGATTCGCCAGGCGCATTTCTGACAAGGCAGAGCGCAGCTCGCGAATCGGCGCGACTTGCAGATGGGCGCGCGCCATTTCGCGGAATGTGGCATCGCACATATCAAGCCCTCCACTGGGCAGCCGTGGCCAGGCGATTTGCTGGGCCACCAGATAGGCTTCCCAGCGGTTGGCCTTGAAGGTGCGACCGTCATAGATGCCGTAGTCGCTGTCCACATCGGCAATCAGTTGGTCTTGAATGGCGCTCCACTGCGCTTGCAGCAGCTTAAGCGCATCTGTGTCGATGGGGATGCCATTGGTCTGGATGCAGGACACGGCTTTCATGTAGCGCCCGCGCAGTAGCGCAAGCGGCCAGTCGATCTGGTGTTGCAGGGTGGTCAGCAGGTGCGCCAGCGCCACCACGTCGGTTTCGCAGTAGTCCAGGATCGCCAGTTGATCCGGATCCGACCACGGCCCGCCGGTTAGCACCAGGTCACGCATGGCATCTTTTTGTTCACCGCCCATGCTGGGCAGGCCGTAGTGCAGCAGCGCGCCCAGCAGGCCGCTGCCGTGGGCCAAGCGCAGGCCGTTGGTCAGGCAGCGAAACTCGGTGAAGAGGTCGAGCACATGCACCGGATGCGGCCAGCCCAGGGCGTGAAAGCAGTCTATTTCCGCTGAGGCGTAATAGGCCACGCACAGCGCCTTTTCGCCAGTCGGGAAGGGTGCTGTGGCTATGCGCTGTAGATCGGTCTGCCAGTAGCGCTGTGTGCTCCCCGACGGCCACGCGCGGACCACCATGCAAACCGGCACGGGTGGGTTGCCCTCGCGGCCACCTGCCGGGTGAAACTCGAAGTCCACCAGGTAGATGCCATCGGTGAAGCTGGCGGCCTGCATCAGATTTTGCCCAGCAGGGTCTGGATGACCGGGTGGTCCAGGCTGGTGATGATCTTGCCGCGAAAGGCCACTTCGACCAAGGTGTCGATGTCATGTGCAGGCCATTCGGGTTCGGGCAACACGCCTTCAGCCTCGTACACGTCATAACCGCCAGCGTGCATGTTGGCGGTGATGCGCAGCCACTTGAGTTTGGCGTGCTCCACGGCCTGCGCCAGCGACTCATGCCAGGGGTTGCGCGTGCCGTCTTCACCGGGCAGGGGCACGGGGATCAGGAAGACGTTGTTTTGGCGGTCGATGGCGGCGTGCAACTGTACCGGGCGCACCAGCTCGCTGACCTCTTGCGCCACATCGGGCATGACGACATAGCTTTCACGCGACTCTTTTTGTTCGAGCAGCATGGCAGCAAAGGTCATTTCAGGGGCTTCGTGGGTGCGGAAGAATTGCGGCTTTTTGGGCTTGCCCACGGGGACCAGGGTGAGCAGCTTTTTGACGCCCAAGGTCGCACCGTAGTTGGGCGGTAGGCGCAGGGATTTGAGGGCGGCGCTGGCGCTGGACAGGGGTTGGCTGGCGGTGGTTGATGCGGTGGGTGCAGTTGGGGGTGTTGCGGTCGCGGCGGTGGCTGCTGTCGTTGTGGTGGTCATGGGGGTGTTCCTTGCGGGATTGAAGTCGAGAGGGGTTTGAGGGGTGTCTAGGCTGGGCTTGGGTGACATGGCGGGCTCCGGGCTAGTTGGCCGCTTTGCGGGCGGACTCCAGCTTGAGCACCAGCAGGCGGATTTCGTCATCGGTCTTGCCGGAGATGCGCGCCGCGTTGAGCGCTTCGATCTCGGTGGCAGGCCAGCCAATGGCACGCGGCCCCAGGCTGATTTGGTGGGGCCACAAGCCTTGCGTGATGCGCAGGTAGATGGTGGAACGCGAGTACCCGGATTGGGTTTGCGCGGCGGGGATGCGTAGGATGGTGTTAGCCATTTTTGGGTCCTTCTGAAAGTTGTTAAACGCTGACAGAATGGAATTTAGGTGGGCGATTTGGGCGAGAAAAGGCCGCACAAACGCACAGGCTCAGAGGGAACCGCATCGAAATTTCAAGAAATTGAGGACCTGCGCCAGTGATCGTGCGGGCCAATGGAACTTGCGGCTACCACCGGGGAATTCGGCGCAGATGGGCGCTGGCCGTTGGGCGAAAAGTTGGGCGAAATCTTTCCGCCCAACTATTTTCAGGAATGCATGTGTTTTTTGATTGTGCTGTAGTTGCGACCCTGCGCAGCGGGGGTCTTTTCGATCTGCTTTGCGTACCAGTTTTCAGTATTGCCGGGCTTGGCCTTAAGCAATTTGCGGTAC
>CAJAVE010000342.1 GCA_903945325.1 uncultured beta proteobacterium
GTCCAAATCAGCAACTTTGCTGAACTTGGTGAAACTGCGGCAACTTGATCAACAAAAATAGCCATTTGAGGCCTATGCGGCCACCCGCCCAAATCGACCGGCTGCGCTTGATCGGGGTGATTACGCCCGATTCAGACGCATTGCCGAAGTAGCGGTTGACGATCTGCCTGCTCCAGACCGGTCGTTGGCAACAATGGGTCGACCGGCAGCTTTGAGGCGACAAATTCCTCAAAATGGGCGCCCTCGATTGGCCAGGACCTGCCGTCCATGGTGTTACCTCCGGTGGAGTCATTGAGCAACCAATTTTTCCCTAACGGTTACTCAAACCGCAACAGTGGAATAGGACCTTGGTCTACCCCTCAGCGTTTTGCTCTTCACTATCCAACCAAGGAAGCTCACACCACGCGACATCAGGTTGCCAGCTTGCCACCCAGGCCGGCATTTGCTCGGGCGGCATGGGTCGGGCAATGCCGTAGCCTTGCGCCAGCTCACAACCCAGTTGCAGCAGCGCGGTGCCGTGCGCCACGGTCTCTACTCCCTCGGCAATCACCTCGCGCTTGAAGGCAGCGGCCAAACCGATGACACCTTGCAAAATGGCCATGTCATCAGGGTCGTCCAGCATGTCGCGCACAAAGCTTTGATCGATTTTGAGCAGAGCCACGCGCAGGCGTTTTAGGTAGGTGAGCGAAGAGTAGCCGGTGCCAAAATCGTCCAGCGCAAACCGCACCCCGATCTGGGCGCATTCTTCTATGACTTGCGACACCTGCTCCATGTCGGCCAGCGCGCTAGTCTCCAACACTTCAAGCTCGATGCAGCCCGGTTGCACCTGCGGATGGCGCGCCAGTATGGCTTGCAGGCGTTCCACAAAGTTGGCTTGCTGCAACTGGCGCGCGCCTATGTTCACACTGACGTGCAAATCCAACCCGGCGGTGTGCCACAACTCCAGCTGGTGCATGGCGGTGTCTATTACCCATTCGCCCACGTCCACCGCCAGCGGATGGTCTTCGATCACCGGCAGGAACGCGGCCGGGGCCAGCAAGCCATTCTCAGGGTGTCGCCAGCGGATCAGCGCCTCGACCCCGAATACCTGGCCGGTGTGCATATTCACCTTGGGTTGGTAGTGCAGCACAAATTCGTGGTTCTCCAGCGCCAGGCGGATGCGCTCCAGGGTTTCATGGTGGCTGCGCAGACTGCTGTCTTGCGCGGCATCAAACACGTGGTATCGGTTTTTGCCCGCCACCTTTGCCTGGTACATGGCTTGGTCGGCTTGGCGCAGCAGTTGGTCGGCATCGATGTCTTGCGCCCTCGGGTAGAAGGTAACACCCAGGCTGGCTGACACCTGCAGGCTCAGCTCGCCTGCCAGCACCGGCTCGGCGGCAGCCGCCAGCAGGCGCTCCAGCAGGGGCACGCTGGCTTGTGTGTCTTGCAGGTCGATCAGCACCGCCACAAATTCGTCACCTCCCATGCGGGCCATGGTGTCGCCCTCGCGCAATGCCTCTTTCATGCGCTGGGCCAGGGTGATGAGGACTTGGTCGCCGGTCTGGTGGCCGTGGTGGTCGTTGATGGCCTTGAAACCGTCCAGGTCAAGATAGACCACAGCCAACTTTTGCTGCCTGCGTTGGGCCTGTGCCATGGCCTGTTGCAGCCGGTCGGCCAGCAGCACGCGGTTGGGCAGGTTTGTCAGGGCATCAAAGTGGGCAATGTGCTCCAACTGACTCTCGTACGCCTTGCGCTCGGTGATGTCGGAGAACAGCGATATGTACTGGCTGACCTTGCCCTGTGTGTCGCGCATCGCGCTGATGGCCTGCATTTCGGCAAACACTTCGCCGTTTTTTCGCCGGTTCCAGACTTCGCCATACCAGTAGCCATCCTGGGTCAAGCTGTGCCACATGGCCGCGTAGTAATCCGCATCGTGGCGACCCGAACTCAGAATACGCGGACTTTGGCCCCGCACTTCGTCGCGTGTGTAGCCGGTGATGCGGGTGAATGCGTCGTTGACGTCGAGGATCACGGCCTCGGGCGTGGTGATCATGATGCCCTCCAGCGCATGGGTAAAGACACCTGCGGCCAGCTGAAGCTTTTCTTGCGCGGCTTTGCGCTCGGTGATGTCCTGCACCAGCCCGTCTATGCGCACCACGCGCCCGCTGTCATCGCGCTCAGGAAAGCCCTTGACCCAGCAGGGGCGCTGCTCGCCATCGGGCTGCACCGACATCAGCTCGAGCTCGTAGGGCGTGCCGTCTGCCACGGCCTTGCCCACCGCATCAAACAGGGTCTGTGTGGACTCTGGCGTGTACAACTCCGTCTGCCCTTGCAGGTTGGGAGTGCCCAAGGCCGGATCGCGCCCGAATATGCGAAACATCTCGGTCGACCAAGTCATAGCGTTGGTGTCTACGTCCCACGCAAAACTCGCCAGATGCGCCATGCTTTCCGTGCGCTCCAGCATTTCCTTGCCGCGTTGCAGCGCCACTTCAGCCTGCTTGCGCGCCGTGATGTCCGTGTGGGCAACGACTACGCCATCATGGCCCAGGGGCATGACGACCATGGAGAACCAACGCTGTTGCTGTGGCGAATCGCAAGGGTACTCA
>CAJAVE010000343.1 GCA_903945325.1 uncultured beta proteobacterium
CGACCGGGAAGCGCCGACGGCTGTGCGACCGACTCCAGCGAAGGCCACTTTGCATAACGCCTGTTGCCTTCACCCGAAGGGCGCGCAGCGGTGACCGGCACCAAGCGAAGCTTTAGCGCAGCGACTGCCGGGTACTGAGGGCAATGCGGCGTTATGTAAAAGCGAAGCGGGTGGCCGTAGAGGGCGCGAGTGCCACAACTGCCACGAACACCACGCGACAGCCTCGTGGTCCTTGGGTATGGCGGTACTCCGCCTTGCCCACTGGCTGAGACTACAGAGCATCGAACCGGGTCAAGCGGTGATGTGACGTTGCCACCAAGCGCAGCGACTGGCGGCGACACATGGCCGCGCTGCTGGAGGATGCCACGCGACAGCTTTGTGGTGCCTGGCCATTGCGGTACTCCGCATTGGCCACTGACCAAGCTACAGACTCACGAAAATGGAAAGCGGTGATGTTGGGTGCGCTGCCATCAGCGCTCAGCGCGAATCAGCAGGCAGCGTGCCCGGCATGACCGCGCTGATGGAGGTCGCCGCCACGCATCGAGCGCCGAAGGTTCGTCACTGCCTGCCGCCGTCGCGGTAGCTGATCAAGCCCATGCGCAGCACTTTCTATATGCCAAATAGGCCGCTAGCCCCCGTGGAACGTGCGCAAGCAGCTATCAATGTAATAGCAATTCTTTACGCTGCAGCACGTTGAAACGCCAGCACTTTGCCGGTCGTGCAGCTATCCAGATAGTCCGCCCAATGCTGCATCATCGTGGTCCGCTGCTTGAGGTAGGTGGCATGGTTGTAAGCTGCACTCACCTCGTTGCGCTCCTGGTGCGCCAGTTGCAACTCAATGTGGGCATGGTCAAAACCCATTTCATGCAGCAAGGTGGAGGCCACGCCTCGGAATCCGTGCCCGGTCATGCGGCCCTTGTATCCCATGCGGTCCAGCGCTCCCAAGATGGTGTTGTTACTCATGGACTTTTCGTGGTCGCGTTCGCCCGGAAACAGCAGCGTGCCATGTCCCGACACCAATTGAAGTGTTTGCAGGACGTTCACCGCTTGGGTGGAGAGCGGCACGATGTGTGGGGTTTTCATCTTCATGCGCGAAGCGGGAATGTCCCAACGCCGCGCCTCCAAGTCAAACTCAGCCCAGCGCGCACCGATCAACTCGGACGTGCGCACAAAGGTCAGGGCCATCAACTTCATGGCCAGGCGCGTCACGGCAGCCCCCGCGTAGCCTTCGATATGCCGCAGCAGCTCGGGCAGCTCCTTCGCGCTGATACGGGCATAGTTGCCCGCCTTGCGGGACGCCAGCACGTCGCTGGGCTTGATGTCACTGGCCGGATTTCGTTGGGCCAGCCCATGGGCCACTGCGTACCGGAAAACCTGCCCTGAAGTCTGCAAGGCCCGTTTGGCAATGTCCAAGGCCCCACGCTTTGAAATCGTCTGCACCATCGCCACCAGCTCATGGGCTTGTATCTCTGACACCGGGCGCGCGCCAATGGCGGGGAACACGTCAGCCTTGAGGCGGCGCATCACATCATCCGCATGCCGCGCACTCTTTGCGCCGTGCCAGTGGTCCCACCACAGCAAGGCCACGGACTGGAACGAGTTTTCAGCGGATGCCTGCTTGGTGATCTTGTCGGTGGCTCGCTGCGCCATCGGGTCCGTGCCGCTGGCCAGCAACTTGCGCGCTTCGCCCATGCCATCGCGCGCCTGAGCCAAGGAAACGTCCGGGTAAGCCCCCAGCGACATCACTTTCTCTTTGCCCAGGAACCGGAATTTCCAGCGCCAGAGCTTCGATCCAACCGGGTTGACCAGCAAGTACAGCCCTTTGCCATCGCTTAATTTGACGGGTTTTTCAGCCGGTTTGGCCTTTTTGATAGCGGTATCGGTCAGCGACATAGGGCACTCCAAGGGTTGATTTCTGGAAATACCCCCAATCGAATACCCCCATGCCCCCAAAGATACCCCCAACAAGCGCAAGCTGGCAATACTGCCTCTTGGACGCTAAAAAACAAAAAAGCCCCGTAAACACTAGGTCTGCGGGGCTCTTTCGGGGCTTTATTGAATGTCAAAAAACCCAATTCTGGCGGAAACGGAGGGATTCGAACCCTCGATGAGGCTCTACACCCCATACTCCCTTAGCAGGGGAGCACCTTCGGCCACTCGGTCACGTTTCCTGAACGACTTGAATTATCGCACGACTCGAAACACTTTTCAGCTTGGAGGCTGATCCAGGTCAAAAGCTTTGTGCAGGGCTCGTACCGCCAGTTCCATGTACTTCTCGTCAATGACGACCGATGTCTTGATTTCCGAGGTAGAAATCATCTGGATGTTGATGCCCTCTTCGCTCAGAACACGGAACATGCGGCTGGCAATGCCCACGTGGCTGCGCATTCCGATGCCGACGATGGAAACTTTACAGATCTTGGTGTCGCCCACTACCTCTTCAGCGCCAAGGCTGGGCAGTACCTTGGTCTTGAGCATATCCACTGTCTTGGCATACTCGCCGCGATTGACGGTGAAGCTGAAGTCGGTTTTACCGTCCTTGCTCAAATTCTGGATGATCATGTCCACTTCAATATTGGCGTCAGCCACGGCACCCAAAATCTGGGCAGCAATACCGGGCTTGTCGGGAACGCCCATCACAGAAATTTTGGCTTCATCGCGGTTGAATGCGATGCCCGAAACAACGGCTTGTTCCATTTTTTCGTCTTCCTCAAAAGTAATCAGAGTGCCGGATTTGGCTTCCTCGTTGATGTCGATATCCCATTCGGTGAAACTACTCAGAACCCGCAGCGGCACCCTGTATTTGCCCGCAAATTCGACCGAGCGAATCTGCAGCACCTTGGAGCCCATGGAGGCCATTTCCAGCATTTCTTCAAAACTGACCGTGGTTAGCCTGCGCGCATCGGCAACCACGCGCGGGTCGGTGGTGTAGACGCCGTCTACATCGGTGTAGATCATGCATTCGGCAGCTTTCATGGCGGCCGCCACAGCCACGGCTGATGTGTCAGAGCCACCACGGCCCAAGGTTGTGATATTGCCCTGGTCATCAACACCCTGAAAACCGGTGACGATGACCACTTTGCCATGGGCCAGGTCGGCGCGAACGCGGACGTCGTCAATCGACTCGATGCGTGCCTTGGTGTAGGCGTTGTTGGTGCGAATGGGCACTTGCCAGCCGGCGTAGCTGACAGACTGCATCCCTTCAGCCTGCAGCGCAATGGCCAGTAACGCCGATGAGGCCTGTTCGCCCGTGGCGGCCAGCATATCGAGCTCGCGGCTATAGGCATCGCCGGGCTTGGCGGGTGCAAGGTCTTTGGCCAAGCCCAGCAAGCGGTTGGTCTCACCGCTCATGGCCGAAGGAACCACGACCATCTGGTGACCCGCGCGCGCCCATTTGGCGACGCGTTTGGCAACATTGCGGATGCGCTCGGTAGAGCCCATCGACGTGCCGCCGTATTTGTGAACAATCAATGCCATGGAGTCAATATTTTTTTGAAGCAAAACCTAAGGATTGTACCAAGTCAGTACCGGGCCACTGCGCTGCACAAACCCTGATCCTGCCTTGATGTGGATGCAGTGGCCGCGCGTGGTGCAGGCGTTGATTTGATCCAGCAACTCGCCAAGTTGCGCTGTGCTGGGCACCGTTTTGTAGCGGCTTTTCAGCCAGAATCGAACAGCATTACCCTGGCGCGCCCGACTCAACGTTTGTAGCACCTTGATCCGCAGCAAACCTTCCGCTACGTCACAAGCCAGTTGAACGTCTTGAAAGGCCACTTCGTCCAGCACTTGCTGGGCCTGCGCGGCATGCGATGCACTGCGGGCAAAGGTGTCCAGAAATTGAGGAAAAGCCCTGCGCAAGGCTGGCATCACACGTGCCCGTATGCGATTTCGGGTGAATTGCTCGTCCAGGTTGGTGGGGTCTTCGACAAACGAGATGCCACGGCCGGCCAACCAATGCCGAATGTCAGCGCCCGCCACCTGCAGGAATGGCCGGTGGTAGTGCAAGCCATCACGCTGCCAATGGGCAGGCATGGCGCTGAGCCCCGCTAACCCTGAACCCCGGCTCAACGCCAGTAGCAACGTTTCGATCTGGTCGTCTGCGTGCTGCGCAATCGCTATCGATTTAATAGCTGCTTGCGCAAATTCCACGAGGGCTAGAGCACTAAAAGCCTTATAACGGGCCTGTCGCGCGGCATCTTCCGGACTTTGCCCGGCGTGTTTGCTTGCATCGACTTTTTGCACCAACAGGGGCACGTTCAAGCTGCGGCAGAGGGTGTGACAGTGGGCCTCGAAGTCAGAGGCAGCGCTTTGCAACCCATGGTTGACGTGCAGTGCCAATACCTGCCCGGGCCACTTTTCAGAACAGGCCAGGAGAAGCGCGACCGAGTCGGCACCACCACTCAGCGCGACGGCCAAAGGAAGCTCGGGGTCAAAGCCCCGCAGGGCATCGTCAACCGAAAGCGTCACAGCGGCCTAGCGGCCCGCAGCCTTGGTATCGGTAAAGCGCCCGTAGCTCTGCAAACGCTCGTACCGGCGGTCCACCAGTTCCTTGACCTTCAAATCAGCGATCTGGCGATAGGCGTCCGCCAAAGCGCGTTTCAAGAATGCAGCGGCCTGCTTGTGGTCGCGGTGCGCGCCACCCACAGGTTCATTCACAATTTTGTCGATCACACCCAGGGCTTTGAGGCGGTGGGCAGTAATGCCCATGGCTTCTGCTGCGTCAGACGCCTTGTCAGACGTCTTCCAGAGAATGGAGGCGCAGCCTTCCGGGCTGATGACGGCATAAATGGAATACTGCAGCATGACCAACTGGTCGGCGACCGATATTGCCAAAGCTCCACCAGAGCCACCTTCACCGATGATGGTGGTGATGATGGGGACTTCGAGCTGGGCCATCTCGAAAATATTGCGTCCAATTGCTTCGGACTGGCTGCGTTCTTCGGCGTCTATTCCGGGGTAGGCGCCTGGTGTGTCCACAAATGTGAATACGGGCAGTTTGAACTTTTCGGCCAGCTTCATCAGGCGCAGAGCCTTGCGATAGCCTTCAGGGCGACTCATGCCAAAGTTGCGCAGGCCACGCTCTTTGGTGTCGCGCCCTTTTTGGTGGCCGAGCACCATACAGGGTGTTCCATTGAAGCGGGCCAGGCCACCCACAATGCTCAGGTCGTCTGCAAAATGCCTGTCGCCGTGCAATTCCACAAAGTGGGTAAAAAGCTCGCTGATGTAATCCAGCGTGTAGGGACGCTCGGCGTGGCGCGCGATTTTGGTGATCTGCCAGGGCGTCAGGTCACTGTAAATGTCTTTGGTGAGCTGCTGGCTCTTTTTGCTGAGCTGCTCAATTTCTGCGGAAATGTCTACCGCAGACTCGTTTTGCACGTAACGCAATTCTTCAATCTTGGATTCAAGTTCCGCAATGGGCTGCTCAAAGTCCAGAAATGTTTTTTTCGCCATGGTCATTCCAAATCAGTTGGGGTCAGAGCACATTTGCTATGCAAAGTGGTCCGACCCACAAAGTTTCATTTCCAGTCGAGGACAGAGCTAAAGATCTGTCCCGCAATGTCTCAGTATTCCACCGGCACGGGGTCCAACGAACGCCAAATATACCAAGTTGCTACCGTGCAGTACGGAGCCCAGGCCGCAGCAACCTCGCGTGCATCACTACGGCTCACGACATCGCCCGAAAAATAGTTCTGGCTGATGCCGTTAATCAGGCCGACATCATCCAGCGGCAACACATTGGGCCGCATCAGGTGGAAGATCAAAAACATTTCGGCCGTCCAGCGCCCGATGCCACGAATGGCGATCAACTCGGCCACAATTTCATCGTCGCTCATGGCATCCCACGCCTTGACGTGCAGGGTGCCGTTGTCAAAGTGCAGTGCCAGATCGACCAGATACTCCACTTTGCGGGCGCTCAAACCCGCCGCGCGCATGTCGTCTACTTTGAGCTTAAGTACATTGGCAGGCGTCAATTTGCGCAGTAACAGTGCAAAACGGTTCCATACCGTTTGCGCAGCTTTGACCGAAATTTGTTGGCCCACAATACTGCGTGCAAGTGTGACAAATGCATCGCCACGCGTTTCCAGACATGCGTCTCCAAACTGCGGGATCAAGCGCTTCATCACCCGGTCTTTTTTGACCAGGTGATTGCAGGCTTCCACCCAGAAATCAGGGGTCTGCTTCTGGCTGACCGGCTCTTGAACGTTGGCCATTACTTCAGCACTTCCCAGCTGGTGCCAGTGACCGCGTCCTTTAGCACAATACCGTGTTCCAACAGACTCTTGCGAATACCGTCAGCCAGTGCAAAGTCTTTGGCAGCCTTGGCGCTGGAACGCTGGGCTATGAGCTCCAGGATAGTGGGTTCATCCAGCACAGAGCCTGCTTGCAAAAAGGACTTCGGATCTCCCTGCAAGACACCAAGGCAAGCACCGAGTGCGCGCAACAGCCCGGCAGATTGTGCTGACCGGGTTCGATTTACTTCGGTTGCCAGTTCAAACAGCACTGCCACGGCTTCCGGTGTACCGAAATCTTCGTCCATGGCGGCCTTGAAGCGTGCCGCAAACGGCTCATTCCAGTCGATTGACTCCAGTTTTTGGGGTGGCACAAAATCGAGTGCGGTGTAGATGCGCTTGAGCGCCGTGCGGGCATCATTCAAGTGGGCATCGCTATAGTTCAAAGCGCTTCGGTAGTGGGTGCGAATCAGGAAAAATCGGACCGTCTCTGCATCATATTGGCGCAACACGTCGCGAATAGTGAAGAAATTGCCCAGGGACTTGGACATTTTTTCGTTGTCGACCCGCACAAATCCGTTGTGAACCCAAAAGTTGGCCAGTGGCTTGCCATTGGCGCCTTCACTCTGCGCGATCTCGTTCTCGTGGTGCGGGAACTGTAAATCTGCGCCACCACCATGGATATCAAAGGTTTCACCCAGGGTTTGGCAGCTCATGGCCGAGCATTCAATATGCCAACCTGGCCGGCCTTTGCCAAACGAATAGCCCAGCGCAGTGCTGTCCCACTTGGCGTCTTCAGGCTCAGTGTCCTTGGCTGCCTTCCACAGTACAAAGTCCAGCGGATCTTCCTTGTCATCCTGAACAGCCACACGCTCACCGGCGCGCAGTTCGTCCAAAGACTTTCCCGACAACTTGCCGTAGCCAGGAAACTTGCGAACCGAAAAATTCACATCACCATTGCTCGCCTGGTAGGCCAGCCCCTTGCCTTCAAGAACTTTGATCAGGCCCAGCATGGCTGGCACGTAGTCGGTTGCCCGTGGTTCCAGGCTGGGCGGCTCAATGGCCAGGGCGCTGATGTCCTGGTGCATAGCCGCAATCATCTCATCGGTCAATGCCCGAATGGGGACGCCACGCTCCACCGCCCGCTTGATGATCTTGTCGTCAATATCCGTGATGTTGCGCACATAGGTTACCCGCATGCCGCTGGCCTTGAGCCAGCGCTGCACCACGTCAAACGCCATCATCATGCGGGCGTGCCCAATGTGACACAGGTCATAAATTGTCATGCCGCAGACGTACATACGAACATGACCAGGTTCAATAGGGGCAAAAGGCTCCAGCGCACGCGACAGCGTGTTGTAAATGCGCAAACTCATGGGTGTTTATCGGCACTGCGCGGAAACTTTGGCTCCCGGTAACAGCGCGTCTCTCTTGCATATCTCGTAAGGTTAAGTCTTGGTCTTTCGCCAACGGGGTAGTCTACCCCTCAGCTACAATCCAGCCCAGTATAAAGCCCCTGCGAGAGGGCCATTTCAACGCCTGCAAATCTGAAAGCTTTATGTCGTACTCCCGTTTTCCATTGCGTGGTTCGCTGAGCCTGCTGTGCCTTGCAGCCAGCTTTGTATTTCCTGTGGCACATGCTGATGAATACGCAGATGTGTCGCAGTTGGTACGGGCCGGCAAGCTCCCCGAAGCTCTGACCAAGGCAGACCAATATCTGAGTGCCAAGCCGCGTGACCCGCAAATGCGATTCCTCAAGGGCGTCATCCAGCGTGATTCTGGAAAAGCCACGGATGCCATTGCCACCTTTACCCGTCTGACGGAAGACTTTCCCGAGTTGCCGGAGCCCTACAACAACCTGGCAGTTCTGTATGCCGGGCAAAGCCAGTTTGACAAGGCGCGCACGGCGCTTGAAATGGCCATCCGTACCAACCCCAGTTACGCTACGGCACACGAAAATCTGGGTGATGTCTATGCCAAGCTTGCCAGTCAGGCCTACAACAAGGCGCTGCAACTAGACGCATCCAATTCAGGCGTGCCCCCAAAGTTAGCCTTGATCCGTGAACTCTTCAGCCCCAATGGGGCAAAGAACCAGCGCCCTGGTGCAGCCCCAACGCCTGCTCCGGCTGTGCTGGCTCCGGTGGCGGCAAAGCCCGCGGCTTCACTGCTGGGTTCCGCGCCGAGCAAGGCGCCGATCGTCGCCAGCACGGCCGTCACACCAGGTACGACCGCCTCGGCTCCCGGTTCGGCATTGCCAGCGGTTGTTCCTCCCGCCGTAGCACCTGTCACTACTGCGAGCACAGGCAGCGAAAAGGACGCGGAAGCGGCGGTTCATGCGTGGGCACAAGCCTGGGCGGCCAAAGACGTCAAATCGTATTTGGCATCCTATGGAAAAGATTTCACCCCTCCTGGCTCCCAGAGCCGTAGCGTTTGGGAAGAAGAACGTCGTCAGCGCATTTCCAGCAAATCAAAAATAACGGTGAAGCTGGACAATCTCAAGGTGGCAGTATCTGGCAATACCGCCACTGCCAAATTCCGGCAAGATTACAAAGCCAATGGGTTGGCTGTATCGAGCCGCAAGACTTTGGACCTCGTCAGGATTGGTGACCGTTGGCAAATTGTCAAAGAATCCACCGGAACATGACATTGGGCGGGTGGACGGCTGTACTTTGCAGGGCCGCGGTTAGCGCTTTGCTGCTGACGGTGGTAGTGGCCAGCGCCGCTACCGAGCATGCTACATCCAACAAGCGCACCGGTAAGGCGAAAGCTCCACGCCAGGTAGCCCCGGTAGTTAGCGACACAGATGGAATGGCCGAAGCGCGACTGATTGAAGTCTACAAGCTGATCGGTCAGGCGAACAATCGCGAAGCACTGAAAAAAGCAGATCGCCTGGTGGCCGAATTCCCAAGCTTCCAGTTGGCCCAATTGGTACATGGCGACCTGCTCGCGGCCCAAACACGCCCAATCAAAACTTTTGGCGATGTGCCTGCCGACATTGCTATTACGGCTGGTTCGGCGCTGACCGAACTGCGTGAAGAGTCGCAACGGCGTGTTCGTGCGTTGCGCGAACGGCCGTTGGCGGGCACCATACCGTCTCAGTTTCTCGCGCTCTCACAAAAGTCCAAACACGCTATCGCAGTCGATGCTTCGCGTTCGCGCCTTTACTTGTTTCAGAACAGCACAAACGGTTTGAATTTGGTTGCGGACTATTACATTTCAGTTGGGAAAGCGGGGACCGCCAAAACCGTGGAGGGCGACCAGCGCACCCCATTGGGCGTGTACTACATTACCAGCAACCTCGACCCCAAATCGCTAAAAGATTTTTATGGCTCGGGTGCCCTTCCGATCAGTTACCCCAATATTCTCGACACAAGGCGCGGCAAGACTGGCAGCGGGATCTGGTTACACGGAACACCGCCGACACAATTTTCGCGGTCACCACAAGCCACCGATGGTTGTGTCGTGCTGGCGAACCCCGATTTGCAACGTATTGTCCGCACCGTTGAGGTCAAGACAACGCCAGTCATCATTGCAACGCAGCTGAACTGGGTTATGCCACAAAGTACACGCGCCGAGAGCAAACCGTTTGAAGATGCCCTGCACGGCTGGCGCAACGCCAAAACAGCTGGAAACCTCCAGCAGGTGCTAACCTACTATACGTCGGATTTCAGCAGCAATGGAAAGTCGCTGACGCAATGGACGCCCACTTTGAAGTCCGAATTGAACCAGACGCAGGGTCGCACCATCCAACTCAAGGACTTGTCCTATCTGCGCTGGACGGATGCCACTGACACGATGGTGGTTACTTTTGGTGAGGTGGCAGATGGTACCCGCGTGGGCTGGACAAAGCGGCAATATTGGGTTCGACAAGAGAACCAGTGGAAAATTTTTTTTGAGGGAGTAATTTGATGAATATGCAATGGAAATCCTGGACCCGCCGAGCAGTTCTGACGGCGCTTGCAACCACGATGCTGCCAATGACAGCCATGGCTGAAGCTGCCCCACGGGTCAAGTTCCAAACCAGCGCGGGAGACTTTGTGATTGAGGTCTATCCGGACAAGGCGCCCAAGACCGTCGAAAACTTTCTCCAGTACGTGAAAGATAAACATTACGACGGCACCATTTTTCACCGCGTCATCAACAATTTTATGATTCAGGGCGGTGGCTACACAGCCAATGGAGAACGCCCTACCCGACCACCTGTACCCCTGGAGGCACTCAATGGTCTGAAGAATGACCTGGGAACCGTTGCCATGGCACGCACCAGCAACCCCAACTCCGCCACGGCGCAGTTTTTTGTCAACGTCAAGAACAACGACTTCCTGAATGCCAAAGGCACTTCCGATGGCTACACCGTTTTTGGAAAAGTCACCAGCGGTATGGAAGTCGTAAACAAAATCAAAGTGACTCCAACGGCTCCAGGCGACGTACCGCACACCCCTATAGTTATCAACTCTGCCACTTTGGTCAAATAAATCATGAGCAATCCACTAGTCGAACTTCACATCACCAACTACGGTGTCATCACCCTTGAGCTGGACAAGGAAAAAGCACCCCAGTCGGTTACCAATTTCTTGTCGTACGTGAACAAGGGCCATTACGACAACACCATTTTCCACCGCGTCATTCCGGGTTTCATGGTTCAGGGCGGCGGCATGGAGCCGGGCATGAACCAGAAGTCCTGCGACGCGCCAATCCAGAATGAAGCCAACAACGGTCTGAAGAACAACAACTACACGGTCGCGATGGCCCGTACTGGTGACCCACACTCTGCCACAGCGCAGTTCTTCATCAATGTCTCCGACAACGGTTTCCTCAACCACACGGCCCCCAGCGCGCAAGGCTGGGGCTATGCCGTGTTTGGCAAAGTAGTCTCTGGCACTGACGTAGTTGACAAGATCAAGGCCGTAAAAACCGGGCGCAAAGGCTTTCATGACGACGTGCCAAAAGAAGACGTCGTGATTGAAAAAGCTGTCGCGCTGTAATAGAGATCGGGTTCGGAGTGGATCTCAATGCACCATCCCGTTGGAACTGCATTGATTTCATTTCAGACTTGCACTTGCAAGCATCTGACCCACTGACCTTTCAGGCCTGGAAGCGCTATTTGCAGGGGACCGTCGCCGATGCCGTCTTCATACTGGGCGATCTGTTCGAAGTATGGGTTGGCGACGATATGCTGACGCTGGAGTCAGGTTTTGAGAGGCAATGTGCAGACGTTCTGTACGCTGCATCACAACGTATGGATCTATACATACTGTGTGGTAACCGAGACTTTCTCATGGGGCCGCAGTTGATGGCTGCATGCGGCAGCTCCGCACTGGACGACCCCACCGTACTGTCGTTTGCCAATCAACGCTGGCTCTTGACTCATGGCGACGCGTGGTGCCTCGACGATACTGCTTACGTGCAATTTCGGGCGCAAGTTCGTGGTCATGAATGGCAGCGGACATTTTTGAGCCAGCCGCTTGCCGAGCGCATAGAAATTGCGCGCTCCATACGTGCACATAGCGAGGCACGCAAGCAGACACAGGCGACCCATGTTGATGTAAATTCAGCCGCCGCTACAGCGCATCTGGAATCTGCGCGGGCGAGCCATGCCATTCATGGGCACACGCACCGCCCTGCCCGCCATGCACTGACGAACCGCAGCGAGCGACTAGTTTTGAGTGACTGGGATATGTCGGCTAAGCCACCGCGCGCAGAAGTCCTGCGGCTTCGTAGCGCGACGACCCGTAACGCCCATTCCTTCACTGTGGAGCGCCTACCTCCCACAATGGCTTCGGGCTCCGGACAGGCTACACCCAGTCCTTGGGATTGACCACATCGATCTGCCAAGGGTCCAGAAATTCATGGGCATAGCGCAGATAGACACCCGCCTCCACAAATATGTCAAACAGGTCTGGATCGATGTGGCCGCCAGTGCGGAACTTGTTCATGATTGACATGGCCTGCGACAGCTTCATTCCCTGTTTGTAAGGTCGATCGCGCGCTGTCAGTGCTTCAAAAATGTCTGCAATACCCATCACTCGCGCCTGCACTGACATTTGATCACGGGTCAGACCTTTGGGGTAACCTTTGCCATCCATGCGCTCATGGTGACCACCGGCATACTCAGGTACATTCTTCAAATGCTTGGGCCAAGGCAATTGTTCCAGCATTTTGATGGTGGCCACGATATGGTTGTTAATGACGTCGCGCTCGGCGAAGGTTAGCGTGCCTGCCCTGATGGTCAGATTTTCGATCTCGTCAGCGCTCAACAACTCGGCTTCAAGCCCGTTTACATTGCGCCAAGTGCGCTGATGGCCAATCTCCCGGACACGCTGCAAGTCTGCATCCTGCATGGATTCTGCTCCCTGATTGACGCGCCTCAAAAACGCACGATCTGCATCCAGTGCATCAATTTTTTCTCGGCATTGCGTCCAGAGCTTGGATTCGGCCGCAGCGTCCCTCTGCTCCCGCATCGCTAACTGGGCACGAAGTGCTGCAATTTCCTCATCCCGCTTAACGACTTCAAACCGTGTATCAATCAAATCAATCCGGTCAAAAAGCGTCTGTAACTTTGTCGCTTTATCAACTACATGCACGGGTGTGGTTACTTTTCCGCAGTCGTGCAGCAGCCCGGCGATCTTGAGTTCATAGCGGTCACGGTCGTCCATATCGAATGCAGCCAAGGGGCCCTTCTTGTGGGCGTTGACCGCCTCTGCCAACATCATCGTGAGCGCAGGCACACGTTGGCAATGGCCACCGGTGTAATGCGATTTTTCGTCAATGGCCAGATTGATCAGGCTGATGAACGATTCAAACAGCGTTTCCAGTTGGGACATCAGGTTGCGGTTGGTGATCGCAATAGCAGCTTGTGACGCCAGTGATTCAGCAAGACTTTGGTCCGAGCTCGAGAAGGAAACCACTTCGCCACTCGCTGTAAGTTTGGCATTGATAAGTTGCAGCAC
>CAJAVE010000344.1 GCA_903945325.1 uncultured beta proteobacterium
ACCGACCAGTGCGGTGATGCAAATGCCGCAGGAGCTGTTTCAGATGGCGTGACCTTGATTTTGGACTTTTGGGCTGAGGACTTTTAGGAGAATTTGGCCTCAAGCCCCCGTGGAATATGCGCAACCAGCTATCAATTCAGGAGTGATTTTGCTGCAGGCTGACAGCAGAGAAATGCGCAAAGCCCAGACTCTACAACCCGAGCCACCCCGAAAGCACGCTGCTCTACCAAGCCATTGCCGACCACATTCCCGCCACTGCTCATCGTCCTTCTGGACGGCGCTTTTTCATAGTGACCCCGCCTCGCTGGCAGCAAGTCCATGGTCTGCACGGGGTTCCAAGCCCGCTCCTGGGTGCGATACTACGGCTCGTGGGGTTGAATGGCTTACGGTAATCCTGTCGCTTGTATAGCGTCCGAACCTTTGAAGGGATAGCTAAATTTCACCGTAACGAAGCTGCCTTCTGTGGTCACAGGGTGGATAGGCGTAGCCATTAAATGGAGATATTGAATGATGATTGGTCGAGAGACCGGTGTCTCAAAGGTGGTCATAGCAATTATCTTGGTAGTCCTTGCAACTGCTGGGTTGGGAATATACAAAGCTGGCGCACCTAAGAGGGCGCTGGAGGCGAAACAAATGGCTGAACAGGCGGAAGAGCAACGACTGTCCCTCATTGACGAAGCCAATTGCAGTAAGGTAGCCGTCGATGCTGCAGATGCCAAAATAAAATCGACATTGGTTCTGTTTCAGGATGCGGCAGCATTAGCTTCAAGCACTTCCAGAGTCGCGTTGGCAGTTCCAGTTGCCTCGCTTCAGCAAATTAAGAGAGACTTAACAGTTTTGGTCGTTCCGAAGTGTATGGAAAACGGCAAGAAAAACATGGTGCTCGCAATGGAGTATCACATTGAGGCGTTTCTCAAATTTATGCAGAATAGTGAGAGTAAATTCACTAATTCTGTAAGGCTTTACTCGGAACATATGCTCATGGCGACTAGCGAGCTAATTTACATTCGCAAATGTGCCCCACGTTGTCGTGAAGAATGGACTGGCGTCGTTGAGGCTAACGTTACTCAGGCAAATACAACTGAGACCACACAGATAAATCCCGTACAGAGAAAAGTTGAGCAAGATGGCATATTGCAGTCAGCAAAGGACGAAGAGGCTGCCTTGATGAAAATCGCGATGGCTCAGCGAGCCGCTACAGAAAGAGAAATGAAAAGACTCAAAGATTTAGAAGCTGAGGAAAATGACTGGAAATCTTTCTACGTCAAGTCTACAAAATGCCAAGCAGACTTTACTGGGGAATGTGCGAACGAGTATGCGCAAAAGAAGAAGGAATTTGAAATGTACAAAGCAAAGAAAGCAACTAGTCGGTGATTTGGTGACCACGCCCAAGGGCTTCAAGGAAGCCTATGCGCAGTTCGTAGCCGGTGGCTGGCAGGGCCTGTCCTTCCAGGTGGAATACGGTGGCCAGGGCATGCCCATGTCGCTCAACCTGTTCAAATCGGAAATGATGGGTGCGGCCAACGGGTCGTTCAACTAGTACCCGTGCCTGAGCATTGGCTGTATCAACACCCTGTTGCAGTACGGCACCGATGCCATTGAAACTGTGTACCTGCCGCGCCTGGTCGCCGGTGACAGCCGAGTTTTACTTCGCACGCCTGCTACCAAGGGCCGACGGCCACTACAGCGCAGCGCTGGCGCCCACCAGTGCGGTGATGCAAATGCCGCAGGAGCTGTTTCAGATGGCGTGAGGCATGAGGGTCGTCAACAGCGGGCTATTTTGAAAGGGCATCCACCTGCTGTAGACGATCCCTCATCTTTTGGGCTTGGGCAGTCAGGTACGCAAGATTTGGACTGGCAAACTCAGTGGCCAGGGACAGTGCTTTTCCAGATGCCTGCACCGCAACCTGCCACTGCCCCAGTTTTGCATAGGCGTCAGCCAGACCGTCCCAGGCATTGGCAGAGTTTGGGTTGGCTTCAACATTTCGTTTGAACAGTCCGATTGCTGCCGCCGTCCGCCCCTGAGACAACGCCTCGTACGCGAATTCGTTGATCACACTTTCCGGAATGCGCAGCGGCCACCCGACCGTCTTCGACACCCGCCCGAAATGCTCTTCGGCGTAGGTGACACCTTTGTGCATCATGTCATCATGAAATCGGTAGCCCTGGTAGAGATGGCGAAGTGCATCGATTTGGGCGAGCAGGGGTACACCGGCGTGCGTTTCGTTGGGAAATGCCTGACTGAACCACCGTAAACCCGTGGGCGATTTTCTCTTGAGGGTCTGAATGAGTCGCTGGTAGTCTGCCAATGCACGACCGGCGTCATCCGACCGTGCAATGTAGAGGAAGGCATTCAGTTTGCGTGTCGATGCAAAAGAACTCTCCAGCGAGCGCTGTGGCAAGTTGTGGTCCCAGTCCAAACTTGGACTAATCGCCAGATACGCGCGAAAGAGCGATGGCTCGGAAGTCAGGCAGTACAGGGCAAATTGCCCGGCGGCAGAATGCCCAGAAAGCGCGCGAAACCCATCCGCCCGGTAGATTTTCTCTATGGTAGGTATGAGTTCCGCGGATAAGAAATGCTTGAAATTGCCAGCGCCGCCGCCTCCTGCCCATGCCTGTGGCCAATCGGTTTGGGTGTAGTCCCTGACCCTCTTGGCGCTATCGACCCCCACCACAACCATTTCTGGTATCTCGCCCTGTGCAGCGAGAAAGTCGACGGAAGCAGCAGTATGAAGAAAACTCGACTCTCCGTCGAGCACGTAAAGGACTGGATACTGGCGATCTTTGGCCCATGCGTAACTGTTGGGCAGGTAGACCCGGTAGTTTCGCGTTTCACTCAGGACTGAGGATTGAATGGCATGTGTTTGCCCCACGACGACCTGGTCACTGCCCGTTACAGCAGTGGCTGAAGTCGCAAAACAGATCACCAGCAAACCTAGCCAAAACTGAAAGAGGTTCATTGTCAACTCCAACACCCTAGATTTTTCGGATTATGACGGGCATGCGGTGACGCAAGCCGTTCAACATCGACGCAAACGGGGTTGGTAAAATCTGCCTGTTGAATTTTTTGCCCCTCCATTTCCATTTTTTACCAAATGGAAACAGCCCACTTTTCCAGGCCACCCCAGTGACACTGCACATCACCCAATTCGAGGGCAGCAATGCCCTGAGCAGCTTCCGCGTTCAACAACTCCTGCCTGCCCTTCAGGGCGTTCACGAAAAAATTACAGGCATCTCTGCGCGCTTTGTGCACCTGGTCGCCACCGATGCTGCAACCGAAGCCGCCCTGAACGCCCAGTTGGCAGCGCTACTGACCTATGGGGACCCGTACACCGGCCCTTTGGCCGGCCCGCTCATCGTGGTGTCGCCGCGCTTGGGCACGGTGTCACCCTGGGCGTCCAAGGCCACCGACATTGCCCACAACTGCGGCCTGGCCGTGCACCGTATCGAGCGCCTGGTGGAATACCGCTTGACATTGAAGAGCGGTCTGCTGAGCAAGACGGCGCTCACCACCGGGCAACTGGAGCAGATAGCGGCACTGCTGCATGACCGTATGACCGAGAGCGCCATGCTGGAGCGCGCCGCGGCCCTTGGGCTGTTCAGCGCCCTAACGGCCGCGCCCATGGATCATGTGGATGTGCTGGGCGGTGGCAAGGCCGCGCTGGAAAGTGCCAACAAGGACTGGGGCCTGGCCCTGGCCTCCGACGAGATCGATTACTTGGTGAATGCCTTCACGACATTGGGACGCAACCCGACCGACGTGGAACTGATGATGTTTGCCCAGGCCAACAGCGAACACTGCCGCCACAAGATTTTCAACGCCCAGTTCACCATCGACGGCGTGGCGCAGGAGCAGAGCATGTTTGGCATGATCCGCCACACGCACCAGACCAACCCCCAGCACATGCTGGTGGCGTATTCGGACAACGCTTCGGTCATGGAAGGCGTTTTGGTGGAGCGATTTGTAGCGAAATCAGCCTCAAGCCCCCGTGGAATATGCGCAACAAGCTATGAAAAACATAGTGAGACCAACCACATCCTGATGAAGGTGGAGACCCACAACCACCCCACGGCGATCAGCCCCTTCCCCGGTGCCTCCACCGGCGCGGGCGGCGAGATTCGTGACGAGGGTGCCACCGGCCGCGGCTCCAAGCCCAAGGCCGGTTTGACCGGGTTTACCGTGTCCAAGCTCTGGGGTGGCAATTTTGGCAAGCCCGAGCACATTGCCAGCCCGCTGCAGATCATGATCGAAGGCCCACTGGGAGGTGCTGCGTTCAACAACGAATTTGGCCGGCCCAACCTGCTGGGCTACTTTCGCGAATACGAGCAGAGTGTTGCCAGCGATGTGGACACGGTGCAGCGCGGCTACCACAAGCCCATCATGATCGCCGGTGGCTTGGGCGTGATCGACGCCACCCAGACCCACAAGATCGAATTCCCTGCGGGCAGTTTGCTGATTCAGCTTGGTGGCCCCGGCATGCGCATCGGCATGGGCGGCAGCGCGGCCAGTTCCATGGCCACGGGGGCCAATGCTGCGCACCTGGACTTTGACTCGGTGCAGCGCGGCAACCCCGAGATCGAGCGCCGCGCACAAGAGGTCATCAACCAGTGCTGGGTGCAAGGCGACCAAAACCCCATTCTGGCCATCCACGACGTGGGTGCGGGTGGTTTGTCCAATGCCTTCCCCGAGCTGACCAACGACGCTGGACGTGGGGCGCGATTCGATTTGCGGGCCGTGAAGCTCGAAGAGTCCGGCATGGCGCCCAAGGAAATCTGGTGCAACGAAAGCCAGGAACGCTATGTCCTGGCCATTGCGCCTGAATCATTGGAGCAGTTCAAAGCGTTGTGTGACCGCGAGCGCTGCCCGTTTGCGGTGATTGGCGTGGCGACCGAAGAGCGCCAGTTGCAGCTGGTGGACGAGGGCGCCGAGTCCCCCGTGGATATGCCAATGAATGTGCTTTTAGGCAAGCCGCCTAAGATGCACCGCGACGTCAAAACAGTCGCACGCCAGTTCAGGCCGCTGGATTTGACCGGTGTGGACCTGCAAAAAGCCGTCATCGACGTGCTGGCCCACCCCACCGTGGCCTCCAAGCGCTTTTTGATCACCATCGGTGACCGCACCGTGGGTGGACTGACCCACCGCGACCAGATGGTCGGCCCGTGGCAGGTTCCGGTGGCCGATTGCGCCGTCACGCTGGCCGACTTCAAGGGTTTTGCCGGCGAAGCCATGTCCATGGGTGAACGCACGCCCTTGGCGGCGCTGGATGCGCCTGCATCGGGCCGCATGGCGGTGGCCGAGGCCATTACCAACCTGCTGGCCGCGCCGATTGAATTGCCCCGCATCAAGCTGTCGGCCAACTGGATGGCCGCCTGCGGCGAGCCCGGTGAAGACGCCGCGCTGTATGCCACCGTCAAGGCCGTGGGCCTGGAACTGTGCCCGGCCCTGGGTATCAGCATTCCGGTTGGCAAGGATTCGCTGTCGATGCGCACGCAGTGGAAGGACGCCGCCGGTGACAAGAAGGTCACGTCCCCCGTGTCCCTGATCGTCAGCGCCTTTGCCACCTTGCAGGATGTGCGCGGCACGCTGACACCCCAACTGAACGCGACAGAAGACACCACGCTGGTGCTGGTCGACTTGGGCCATGGCAAGCACCGCATGGCCACCAGTATCCTGGCGCAATCACTGGACCAGGTCGGCGACGCCGTGCCCGATCTGGACGATGCCAAGGACCTGGTGAACCTGGTCCACGCCGTCAACGCCCTGCGTGCCCAGGCCAAAATTTTGGCCTACCACGACCGCAGCGACGGCGGGCTCTTGGCCTGCGTGGCCGAGATGGCCTTTGCCGGCCGTGTGGGTGTTTCCTTGAACGTGGACATGCTGGTGACCGAGGGTGATGGCATCACGGACAGCCGTATGGACGTGGGTGACAGCAAGAACTGGGCAGGGCAGGTGGGTGCCCGCCGCGAGGAACTGACGCTCAAGGCACTGTTCAGCGAAGAACTGGGCGTGGTGCTGCAGGTGCGCACCGCCGAGCGTTCGGACGTCATGGCCACCTTGCGGGAGCATGGCCTGTCCAAGTTCAGCCACTTCATTGGCAAGACCCGTCCCGCCACTGACAGCATTGCTGCCGGCAAGGGCGAGCTGCAAATCTGGCGCGACGCCAAGAGCATCTTCAGCGCCAAACTGGCGGACCTGCACCAGGTGTGGGACGCCGTGAGCTGGAAGATGGCCCAGCAGCGCGACAACCCCGTGTGTGCGGATGCCGAGCACTTGGCTGCGGGTGCCGAGAACGACCCCGGCCTTCACGTTTGCATGCCAAATAGTGCTCTAGCCCTTGTGGAGTCTGCGCAAGCAGCTATTAAAAACGGAGCGCCTGCGATTTTGACCAAGCGCCCCAAGGTGGCGGTGCTGCGCGAGCAGGGCGTCAACTCCCATGTGGAAATGGCCTACGCGTTCACCGAGGCCGGCTTTGAAGCCTTTGATGTGCACATGACCGACCTGCAGACTGGCCGTGCCAAGCTGGCGGACTTCCAGGGCGTGGTGGCCTGCGGTGGCTTCAGCTACGGCGACACCCTGGGTGCCGGCATTGGCTGGGCCCGCTCCATCACCTTCAACCCGGCACTGTCGGACCAGTTCAAGGCCTTCTTTGGCCGTCCCGACACGTTTGGTCTGGGCGTGTGCAACGGTTGCCAGATGTTTGCCGAACTGGCCGACATCATCCCCGGTGCGCAGGACTGGCCGCGTTTCACTACCAACCAGAGCGAGCGCTTTGAGGCGCGCCTCTCGATGGTGGAGGTGCTGGACTCGCCCTCGCTGTTCTTCAAGGAACTGGCCGGCATGCGCCTGCCGATTGCCGTAGCGCATGGTGAGGGTTACGCCAACTTCAAGTACCGCGGCAATGCCGCCAAGGCCATTGCCGCGATGCGATTCACCGACAACACCGGTGCCGCCACCGAGGCCTATCCGTTCAACCCGAACGGCAGCCCCGACGGCCTGACGGCAGTGACCACGGCGGACGGCCGATTCACCGCCATGATGCCGCACCCCGAGCGCGTGTTCCGCAACATCCAGATGAGCTGGAATGGCCTGGACACCGATACGCACAGCCCGTGGATGCAGCTGTGGCACAACGCAAGACGCTGGGTGGGGTAGGGCCTTTGCAGCGCAACCATAATGGCTGCATGAAATATTACACCGCCATTCCCAACACCCTGCTGCTGTCCGCTCTGGGCCTGTTTTGCAGTTCCGCCGCCATGGCCCAGGCACCCGGAGCTGTTCCTGCTGCCAAGGCTGCGGTCACTGCGGTATCCGGAACCTGCCCCGCCCTCCTGCAGCACGAATTTCCCCGCTTGCAGGACGATGCCCCCCAAAACCTCTGCCAGTACGCTGGCAAGGTGCTGCTGGTGGTGAATACGGCCAGCTATTGCGGGTTCACCGGCCAGTACGAGGGGCTGGAAGCCCTGCACGCCAAGTACCAGAGCAAGGGTCTGGTGGTGCTGGGTTTTCCGTCTAACCAGTTTGGCAAGCAGGAGCCGGGTTCATCCAAGGAAATTGCCGATTTTTGTTTCAATACCTACGGCGTGAAGTTCCCCATGTTTGCCAAGTCGGATGTCAAAGGGGCAGACCGCAACGCCCTTTACTCCGACTTTTTCAAGGCGACCAAGGTGGAGCCAAAATGGAATTTTCATAAATTCCTGGTGGACCGCAACGGCAAAGTAGCGGCCAGCTATTCCAGCAGTGTGGAGCCGGACAACACCAACCTGGTGGCAGCCCTTGAGAAAGCGCTAACCGCCAAGCCCCAATAAGGGCTTGGCGCCGAGGGCTTGCGGGGTCAGGACGGGTCAATCCCGATCAACTCGGCCAATGCAGTAGTTGTCAGAGCGCCAGCTTTTGTGACAGTTTGGCCTGTGACGGCATTTTTGACGACGATAAAGGGAACCGATTCGGCCCCCAGGCTGTTGAGCAGTTTGGTGTTGGCTTTGATGGATTGCTCTACTTCAGACGCTACGCTTGCTGATGCGGCAATGCCTCCCTGACCGGCCAGCAGCGATGTTTCGTGCTCGGTCATTAGCGCAGCGGGGTTTGCGGCAGTCATCAGTGCAGCGCCTTGGGTGAGGCTGGAACCATTGATCCAGGCCACTGGAATCCACACAAACTTGGCCTTTTTGTGCAGCGAAGTGGACGCCTGCCACAAGTGACCGCAATGCGGGCACTGTGGGTCGAAGAAAACGTACACAACATTGGCGCTCATCAGCGCACCCACCGTGAAGCCTTTGGACTCGGCTGCGACCGCTTGCACAGTCACCTCGCGTTTGCTGGTGGAAGCGGGTGCTGCCGCCTCTTGTTTGGAGCAGCCCCCCAGCAGCAGCGTGGCGAGTGCGAAGGACGCAAAAAATAGACGATTCAAATGCATAAGATTCGAGGGGTTTTCAGTGAAAGAAGGGAATGGTATCTTTTGTTTTGAAACACGGCTCACCAAGGGGCCAACTCCAGGGATAAATCAAGGGCCAACATTGCACTCGCGACGCAGCAGGGCCAAAGCGTCCTTGAGCGCGTAATCAAAGTCGCTGTGCAGCGTTGGCAGCGCGTCGGCAACAAAGGCCTCCCAGAGTTCCAGGTAATCACTCTGGTGGCTGTGCGGCGCATGGCTGAGAATGAAATGCTCCGCCAGCGGTGCCTGCAACCCGGACTTGCGGATCTTGCGCACCAATGTTGCAGCCGCTTTTTCGGTCAAAAGAGTCTTGGCTGCGCTCCCCGTTGCCAGGCACAAAAACAGGGTGAGCAAGGAGCTGTCGTCACTGTGACCGCCTGTTGCTTTGTCCCATGTGGCGCAGGCAGTGCGTTCGAAATGATCGACTTCACTCAATGCGTCCTCCAGCCAGAAATAGCGGCCCATGAAGGCCGGCGTCTGGTCGAACAGTTTGCGCGGCGTCACGCCCGGGTCCAGAATCCTGGGTAGGTCGGCCAACACCGATTGACGCACACGTTCGACAGTGTCCCGATAGGCCTCTGGCAGGTCTTTGGGAAGGGCAAGCGTTGGCGGGTTGGCCCCTTGCTTCTTTCGCAGCGCCACCACCAACTTTTCAAATGCCACCCAGTCGGGCATGTCTTTGCGGCGTGCGGCCAGCAGGAGCAGGCCGGTGCGGATGACGGCTTCGGCGTCTTTGCCAGCTTCCTCCAGATCCGACAGGTCCTTTCCCAGTGCTTCGGCGAACCAGATGGCGGCGTCTACCAGCAGGGCAATCTGGCTGCGCAAGGCATATTCGGCTTGGTAATCCGCCAGTGTTCGCAACGACCATTTGGCTAGCAGCGGGATCTGCTCTTCGGTGAATTCCGCTGATTCATGCATGCCGAAATGGCTGTTCTGCGGCATGGCAATCAGGGCCTTGAGCATGTCGGAGCCGCCCTTGGAGCGCGACAGGAATGAATGGTCACGCAGGGACTCGGCGGCTTTGCGCAGGTCACCACCGCTGCTGTCTTCCAGAAACAGGCTGACCAGGTTGACCATGCGGTCGCGGGCCTTCTCCAGCTCGGGGCGCAGAAACTCGGTGCCAAAGTAGCGGGCGATCTGCACCATGCCTTTGGGCGCATCGTTGCGGATGCCTTCGAGCTTTGCTGAATCCAGAATGCCATGCTGCACGCCGTACACCAACGCCTTCTCAAAGAAGGGCCGGGCATCGAACAGCGAAACGCTTTGGGGTTTCAAATGGCGGATTCCTCGTCGTCATCGCGCGCGGCAGGGGTGGCCTTGCCACGGTCGGTGTCACCGGTTTCGACCTTGCCGTCGTCTTCCTCAATTTCCTCTTCTTCGTCCAGGCCCAGGTCGTGGGCACGGGCCTTGGCGCGCATCACCATCACGGTCTCAATGAACAGGTCGGGGCACTGGTAGCGCATCAGCCAGGCCATTTGCATCCAGTCCTGATCGGCCACCTCGTCCAGCTCCAGCTTGGCGGGCACGTAGGCGCTGGAGAGTAAGGCGGTCTCGGACAGCATTTCGCCATCGTCTTCGACCGAGTCAAAGGTACCGGTGCGGGCAAAGGCCTCAATTCGGCTCCATTTTTCGGAGAAATAGTCAGCCATTGCCTCGCTGCCGCCTTCGAGTTCACCAATAGCGGTCAGGAATTCGACCGGATCGGCGTCTTCGCGGAAGATGACCGAGTTCACCATGCCGCGCAAGTGGGTGCGGGTCAAATCCTTGTACTGTTTTTCGATGACCACGGCGCGGGCAAATATATCGGGTGTCACCAGCAGGTTGATGACCGATTCTTTGGAGTTGTCGTATTCGCGGATCACGGCCAGGATGTCTTTGGCAGGCAGCTGCTCCAGCACCACCATGAGGGCGCGATCGCCCTCGGCGTCGGCCAGTTCCACCAGAGCGGATTCGGCGCCAACAATGTCGCCAGCAGCAATCAGGCTTTGGGTTTTGGCAATCAGGGCGAGGTTGCTCATTTTCCTTATTCCTTGCGGTCAAAGCCTTGCTCGACCATCCAGTCGGCACCGGCTTCTTCGCGGGCTTTGGCTTCGCGCTCTTCTTCGTCCAGAGGTTCGTCGTCCTGTTCGTCCTCGTCTGCGGTATCGCTGACCGGGGCATGTTCTGGTTTGTAAAACATGTATTCCAGTGCCGCCGCCATGGTCAAAAACCAGTCGCCCATCGGTTGCTGGTGCACCGTCGCAACCAATGCTTCGGTCCACGGGGCCATCACAAAAGCGTGCGTCAGGCTGTCCCATTCGGGAAACTCGTCGGCTTCCAGCGTCAAAAGGTGGTCCATCGCGGCGTTGGAGGTGAAGCGAAACCCCTTATGAAAGACCGTTGCCACCATTTCGGGGCTGGTCTCCATCATGTGAACCAGAAAGTCCATCTCCTTGCGCCGCTGGGTCAGGCGCTTGTCCAGTATGTTCTGGCCCTCGGAGTCGAAGGTCAGGTCATCAAGCTCGGCTGCATAAGCGGAACGCAGATGGCGAAAGTAGGGGGAAATATTCATGCGGGTTCAGTTTTCCAGAATGCGGTTGAAGTAGTTTTGCCAGATGTCCCGTGCGGTATCGATCGGGCTGTCTAGCAGGTTGCGCCTGCGGTTGTCGTCATAGGCCTGGCGCTTAGTGTCATCCGACAACACGTCGTAAGCCTCCTGCACGGTTCTAAAGCGGGCAGGCGCTCCCGGATCAGAGTTGCGGTCCGGGTGGTGTAGCGAGGCTTGCTGGCGAAAGGCTTTTTTTATGTCAGCCAGACTGGCTGCACTGCTGACACCAAGTGATGCGTAATGGTCTTTCAAGCCGGTGTCCGGGCCTGTGTGGAGCTAAGTCGCATGAAATTGGGGGCTCCGTGGAGATGAAAAGTCCTGATTTTAACCGTTCGACGGACTTTTTGCTGCCTTGCGCTTACCCGGATCGATCTTGTTGGCACTGATTTTGCTTAATATGATTGCGACTGAGGGGTCGCGTTTCTCAGCAAGGTTGAATACTCATGCTTGCTTTATCCCCCAGGCTTCACCGGTCTGGGGGATTTTTTATGCCTTTTTGTCGAGCAATGCTCCAGCCATTTGATTGCTGGTCTTGAAAACTGCCAAATTGGCCAGAAAAGCATTCTTGGCCTGCAACTGGGCAACCATGTCCGCTTCGAGAGCCGAACCGTCATTGGCCGAGCGGCCAGGGGACGTGGCTACACCACCTCCCTGTTGGGTCGATTGAATAACTTCCTGCCTGCGGAACGCGGGGGTGCTGACGTTTGCCACATTGTGCGCAGCTGTATTCAGTGCCGATTGCGCTGCCTGCATACCTGACCGTGCAATAGATGAAGCTGATGACATTTGACGCCCCCGTAGTTCAAGCGAAAGAGGAGGGTATTGGATCACATCGCCATCAACAATGCACCACGCAGCGACAATGGGTCTCGCTGACCATCTGGCATCCAATGGTCGACATGTTCCTCATTCACCGCACCGATATCCCTATGAAAATTCTGGTCAGACTGTTCTTCAAAACCTTGAGGGCCGTACTTGGCCCGCTCATGCAACTCTGGGAAATCGTCAGCCGGCCCAAGGGCATCGTTCGCGCACCGGCGCTACAGGCCCAAGTGGATCAGCAATGCAGCAGTCTTGCTTTGTACCAGTTCCAAACCTGCCCTTTTTGCATCAAGGTCAGACAGGAAATGAGCCGGCTGTCGCTCAACATTGAGCGCTGCGACGCGCAAAAAAATGAAAAAAATCGCGCTGATTTGATCCAGGGCTACGGTCAACCCAAAGTGCCGTGTCTGAAGATTACCGATACAGCGGGCAATGTCCAGTGGCTGGTTGAATCCGGCGCAATCATTGCGTATTTAAGGGGGCGGTTTTCGACCGTTTGATACTCATGGGAGCTTTGTGATGCATCCGATTCTCTTGTTTTTGCACCTGGCAGGCGTTGTTTTGTGGGTTGGCGGCATGTTTTTCGCCTGGATGTGCCTGCGCCCGGTTGCAGCCGTGCAACTGGAGCCGCCCGCTCGACTCACCCTCTGGGCTGGCGTGTTTGCCCGTTTCTTCCCGTGGGTTTGGGCGGCAGTTTCGGCAATTTTGATCAGTGGTTTGCAAACCCTGCTCTCCATCGGGATGAAACTCGCACCGATTCACTGGCATGCCATGCTGTTGCTGGGCCTGGTCATGGGCGCTATCTTTGTCTATGTCGCCACGCAGCCCTACGGCAAACTCAAGGCAGCGGTGGCTGATAAGGATTGGCCGGCAGGCGGGCGGGCGCTGGGACAGATCCGCCAGCTCATTGGAATCAACCTGATCCTGGGCTTTGTGACGGTGGGCGTTGCATCGCTTGGACGGCTGATGGCTTAGCTATTTGATGGCTTCTTCAAACTCGGCGAGCTCGCTGGCGATCGCGGCATATTTTTTGGATTTGGCCCGGTTGTCAATCCACTGAAGCGCGGCCGCTTCCAGATCTTCCTTGAAATGGGCGAATGCCGAATCCTTGGTGGCTTGTGTTGCCGTCTCGGAGGACCAGAGCCCAATCAGATCGGACAGGCCATCGTCAAAGTCATCGAACGTCTCAAGGCGTATCCACTGGCCGCTTTTGTCAAACATATTTTTTTCCTGAAATTGCGTGGCATCAGTTTAGTGGATCGCTGTGCGGCAGGTGGCCGGTTTTCACCAGAATCAGGCAGCCCTCCCGGCTGAACGGCTGGTGCTGGCTGAGATGGGGACTGCGAATCCAGCTTCCCCGGGGGTAGCTTCCGTGCTCGTCAGAAAAGACGCCCTCTACGACGAATATCTCTTCACCACCGTAATGGCGATGCGGGTTGAAAAATGTTCCGGGTGCCCAGCGCACCATCGCGGTGTGATGGGTGCCAAACTCTGACAGTGGCAAAACCGTCAA
The DNA here is from genome assembly GCA_903945325.1 of uncultured beta proteobacterium. Lineage (GTDB taxonomy): Bacteria > Pseudomonadota > Gammaproteobacteria > Burkholderiales > Burkholderiaceae_C > Allorhodoferax. The sequence goes on from CAJAVE010000344.1 coordinate 13,355, forward strand.
CCCCTGCACCAGGCCCTTGAACCAGCGCGACTGGCGCGTATCCACCACACACCGGACGGAGTCACCGGGGTCAAGCTGGCGCAGCTTGACGAAGAGAAGGCATCCGTCTTTTGAAAACGGCGCGTGCCGGGAGCCCGGAGGATTTTTCAGGTAAGTGCCAGGGCCGTAGTCCCCGGCCTCATCGCTCAGTGTTCCATCAAGCACCAAAATCTCTTCACCCAATTCATGCAGGTGCGATTCAAAAACTGCTCCGCCGGCATAACGAACAATGGACGTAGCCCGTGCAACCTCGCCCCCGTCACGCTCCAGCAAACGACGATGCACCAGAGGCGAGGGCGAAGCCTGCCAGGCCAGCACATTGCTGTCTACGACGCAGCGCCGCGAAAAGTCTGTATTGAGTTGCGTTTTATCCATTGGGTGGGAATACCTCGAAATAGCTCAATAGTTTTTGCGAAACTGGTCGTGGCAGGTCTTGCAGCTGGACTGCACATCGTTAACCGCTGTACGGATAATTTCCAGATTACCGCCATCGGCCGCCTTCACGAGTTGGCCCACCTTGGCCAGAAAGGCCTCCTGCGCCTGCTTGAATTCTGCGGCCTGTGTCCATACCGCCGGCGCGGCGCGTGTCGGCTGGTAGTTGCTGTCCGCAGTGAAATAACCCCAGGGCTGGGTGGCCAGCTTTTCCAGTGCCAGCGCGCTGGCCTTGAATTCAACCGGGTTGTAGACCTTACGATCGCGGGCGACCATGCCCATGGGCTCCAGCGTGCGTGTGAATTGTTTGAAAACGGCTTTGCGCTTGGTGACGGGTTGAGCGGGGTGGGTGTCTGGCGCTTCGCTACAGGCCGTCAGTACAAGCACGGCAGCGATGGCCAACAGAGATAGCGATTTTGATATTGGCATGGTTCTTTCAGAAAGATGTTTGCGACGTCAGGAACCGGCACAGTGCAAAGTCGGGGCGTATGGATGACGTGCCTGGGTGGCCCGGAAAATAAAAAACCCACCATCTTTGGACGGTGGGTTTTCAAATTCTGGCTCCTCGACCTGGGCTCGAACCAGGGACCTACGGATTAACAGTCTTCAGATCGAGGCGTATGATGAGTTCTATACCCTTCTAGAAACGTCCT
>CAJAVE010000345.1 GCA_903945325.1 uncultured beta proteobacterium
CTTGAACCACCACGCGCTGCAGACGGCCCTGGTTGGGGAAGTCGTTGATGTAGCTGGAGCCCAGTGCCGTGGAAATGGTGGCGTTGATGGAATCAAAACTCACCGAAAGGGCGCTGGCCTTGTCGCGGTCGATGTCGATTTGCAGCGTGGGCGCGTCTTCCAGACCATCTGGGCGCACTTGCGTCAGCACCTTGCTTTTGGACGCCATGCCCAGCAGCTGGTTGCGTGCAGCCACCAGCGCGTCATGGCCTTTGCCACCGCGGTCCTGCAGGCGGAAGGTAAAGCCGGAGGCCTGGCCCAGTTCGGGAATGGCCGGGGGACTCAAGGGAAAAATGAACGCATCGCGTATGCCCATCAGTCCACCAAAGGCGCGCCCGGCAAGTGCCTGTGCAGATTGGCCTTCGCCCTTGCGCTCGGACCAGTCTTTCAGCGTGACAAAGCCGAACGCGGCGTTTTGCCCCTGGCCCGAAAAGCTGAACCCCAAAACGCCCACCATGCTTTGCACTTCGGGCTGCTTGAGCATAAATGCCTCGACCTGCTCCATGACGTTTTGCGTGCGTTCGCGCGTAGCACCCGGCGGCAACTGGATGCTGACCAGCATGGTGCCCTGGTCCTCGTTGGGCAAAAAGGACGTGGGCAGACGCACATACATCACGCCGACCACCGCGATGATGGCACCGTAGATGATCAGATAGCGGCCCGCGCGTTTCAGGATGCGGGCCACCAGGCTCTCATAGTTCTTGGCGGTGCTGGAGAATCCCCGGTTGAACCAGCCAAAAAACCCGCTCTTGGCATGGTGGTGGCCGGCTTCCACCTGTTTGAGCAGCGTGCCGCACAGGGCAGGTGTGAGCGACAGTGCCATGAACGCCGAGAACGAGATGGAGCACACCATCACTGCCGAGAACTGGCGGTAGATGTTGCCCACCGATCCCTTGAAGAACGCCAGCGGTACAAACACCGCAATCAGCACCACGGTCACGCCGATGATGGCGCCCGAAATCTGGCCCATGGCTTTCTTGGTGGCCTCTATGGGTGGCAGGCCTTCTTCGCTCATGATGCGTTCGACGTTCTCCACCACCACGATGGCGTCGTCCACCACGATACCGATTACCAGCACCATGCCAAACATGGTCAGCACGTTGATCGAGAAACCCAGGGCCAGCAACATCGCAAAAGTGCCCAGCAAGGCCACGGGCACCACGATGGTGGGGATGATGGTGTAGCGGAAATTCTGCAGGAACAGGTACATCACCAGGAACACCAGGATGATGGCGATGACCAGTGTCTCTGCCACCTGCGCGATGGAGATCTTGACGAAGCGCGAGGCGTCGTAGGGGATGGTCCACTTCACGCCTTTGGGGAAAAACGGTTGCAATTCGGCCATGCGCTCACGCACTGCCTTGGCCGCCGCCAGCGCGTTGCCCGTGGGCGCGAGCTGAACGCCAATGCCGGCGGCCGGTTTGCCGTTCAGTCGCGCGGACGTGGCGTAGGTCTGGGCGCCGAGTTCAATGCGGGCGACGTCTTTGATCCGCACGGTCGAGCCATCGGTATTGGCGCGCAGCACGATGTTGCCAAACTGCGCCGCATTGCTGAGCTGCCCGTCCACCACCACGGTGGCTGCAATCGACTGGCCCAGGATATTGGGCAGGTCACCAATGCTGCCCGACGAGACCTGTGCGTTTTGCGCGCGGATGGCGTTGTTCACGTCGGCGGCAGACAGGTTGTAGCCGGTGAGTTTTGCCGGGTCCACCCAGATGCGCATGGCGCGCTCGGTGCCAAACAACTGGGCCTGACCGATGCCGGGCAGGCGCTGGATTTCGGGCAACACGTTGCGCGAGGCGTAGTCGCCCAGGGCCACGATGTCGATATCCGGGTTGTCGCTGGACAACATGGTGAACAGCAGAAAGTTGGACCGCGCCTTGTCCACGCGCACGCCGGACTGGGTCACCGCCGCGGGCAGACGGGGTGCCGCACGCGAGAGGCGGTTTTGCACATCCACCTGTGCGAGGTCGGGGCTGGTGCCGGGCTCAAAGCTGATGGTGATGGTGCCGGTGCCGTTGGCTTGCGCGACCGATTCCATGTAGATCAGGCCGGGCGAGCCATTCATTTCGCGTTCGATCACGCTCAGAACGCTGTCTTCCAGCGTCTGGGCCGAGGCGCCAGGGTAGCCGGCCGAGATCACGATCGACGGTGGCGCAACCGGTGGATATTGCGCGATGGGCAATTGCGTGATGGCGACGCCGCCCGCCACCAGAATGAACAGCGCAATCACCCACGCAAAGATGGGTCGGTTGATAAAGAACTGGGCCATATGCGGTGCCCCCTATTTGCTGGCCGCAGTGGACGCCGGGGCTGCTGCGGGCGCTGTGCCTGCCTTCCACGGCACCGTTTTCACCGGTGCGCCGGGCACCATCATTTTCTGGAAGCCATCCACGATGACCTGCTCGCCAGGTTTCAGGCCGTCCAGCACCACCCATTGGTTACCCTGTGCGCTGCCCACTTTGACCGGGCGTGGCAGGGGTTTGCCGTCGGCTCCTACCACCAGGACGGTGTCGCCCTGGTTGGTGCGCGTCACCGCCTGTTGCGGCAGCAGCATGCCCGAGGGAAGCTCGGCCTGCGACAGGCGCACGCGCACAAACTGGCCGGGCAGTAGCAGGCCGTCGGGGTTGGGTACCTCCGCACGCAGAGTGATCTGACCCGAGGTCGCGTCCACCGTCAGGTCGGTAAACAGCAGCTTGCCGGGCTTGGGCAGCTCACTGCCGTCTTCCAGCACCACACGCACCGCGACCGAGCCATCGCCAGAAGTGCGCAACTGCTTGGACGCCAGGGCTTTGCGCAGGCGCAGCACATCGGTGCTGGACTGGGTGAAGTTCACATACACCGTGTCGGTTTGCTGGATGACGGCCAGCTGGGTGGCCTCAGCCGCACTCACCAGCGCGCCTTCGGTCACCAGCGCCTGGCCGATGCGCCCCGAAATGGGCGCGTAAACCGCGGCATAGTCGAGGTTGATTTGTGCGGTTTGTGCAGCGGCTTTGGCCGTTGCCAGATCGGCCTCGGCCTGCTTCTGGGCGGTCACCAGCGTGGTGTATTCCTGCTTGCTCACTGCGTTGGCCTCCACCAGGGGCTTGTAGCGCTCCACCTGGGCGCTGGCTTGGGCCAGATTGGCCTGGCCCTTGGCCACGCTGGCCTGCGCGCTGTCAAAAGCGGCGCGGTACACGGCGGAATCAATCTGGAACAGCTGCTGACCGGCTTTGACCTCACTGCCCTCGCGGAACAGGCGTTTCAACACTACGCCGTTGACGCGTGCGCGCACCTGAGCCACGCGCAGCGCGCTGACCCGGCCGGGCAGCTCGGTCTGCAGGGCAACGGCCTCATTGGCGATCGTGACCACACCCACCGTGGCAGGAGGTGGGCCGGATGGCGCGCCAGCACCACCAGTACCGCCCGCACCGGGTGCCGCATCCCTGGCGCCACAGGCGCCCAGCAACGCCACCAAGGGAAGTGTGACACCGGCCAGGCCGACGATTCGCAGGAGTGTGTGGCTTGGGCTGACGGTGCGCAGGGACGAGGACATGGAATTTCCTTCTTCAGAATAGGCAAAACGCCGGCTTGTGGTGCGACCCCGATTGACAGGTCACGCGCAAGGCTCAGCGTTTCATGGACCAAATGACGTTGCCCGAGTGTAAAACCTTACCCGCATGTCGGCCTGTCACGGCCGTGTGGCCCTCACCATGCCCCCGTCAGCAATAGTTTGCTGCGAATTTGATAGCTACATATGCAATGAATTTGCGGGCTGGGTGCACAGCCACATCATCGCGCGCGAAAAAACCTAACTGTCGGTCTGTGCCGGCGCAGGTGCCGTGGCCGCGCGCATCGTGATGGCCACGCCCCCCAGCACTGCATTGCCCGACAACGGGTCGCGCAACTGGTCGTCCAGCAGGGCGTTCAGGTTAGTGCCTGGGCGCTCTGCAGCCAGATGTAATTTGGCGCCCGGAAGGTTGTGTCCCCAGCCGTGGGGCAGGCTGACGACGCCGGGCATCATCTCGTCACTGATGTGCACTTGGGCCTGCACGCTGCGCGGGCCGTTGCAAATTTCAGCCAGGGCGCCATCCTGCAACTGCAGGCGTGTGGCGTCCACCGGGTGAACCAGTGCCGTGCAGCGAAACGGCCCCTTGGCCAGCACCGGCAGGTTGTGCATCCAGCTGTTGTTGGTACGCACATCACGTCGACCAATAATGACCAAATCGGGCGCTAGCCCCCGTAGATCGTGCGCAGCACGCTGCAAATCTTGTAGCAACGAGGGTGGTGCCAGCTCCACTTTGCCGCTGGGCGTGCGCAGCATCTCCGGGATGCGGGGCTGCAGTTCACCCAGGTCAATGCCGCCGGTAGCGTTGGACGCCATGACTTTGGCCAGCGTCAGGCCGTCCGGCTGGGTGCCAAAGCCATCGCCGTAAGGGCCGGTTCGCAGGGCTACTTCCAGCGAGCGCTGCGGGCCTCTTAGCCCTTGGGTGGCGCGCATGACGGCGTCGGCGTGCGCGCCAAACAGGCGTTGCGCGTCTTCGGCAAACTGGGCATCGTCGAGCGTGTTGGCGTCGATGTGGGCGCCCTTGCCCTGCACGATGGCGGCCAGCGTGAGCAGGGTCTGCCATTCTTCGGGTTGCCCCGGCGCAGCGGGCAGCACCGGTGGGCTGTAGCGCGCATGGTTGCGCCACGAGAGTTGGGGAAAGGCCACGTCGTAATGAAAGTCCTCCAGCGGCGAGACGCCGGGCAGGATCACGTCCGCATGGCGCGTGGTCTCGTTCAGGTAGATGTCCATGCTGACCATAAAGTCCAGCGTGTCGAGCGCCTCGGCGAGGCGCGGGCCGTTGGGGCTGGACAGGACGGGGTTGGTGGCCACGGTGAACAGGGCGCGGATCTGGCCCTCGCCGGGTGTCTCGATTTCTTCAGCTATGCAGGTGATGGGCAGTTCGCCATAGACCTCGGGCGCACCGCTGACGCGGGCCTGGTGGCGGCCGGTAGTCACGCCCTTGCCAACGCCCGGTTTGCCAGCGGTGTTGGACGCAAACGCGGCCGACTTGGCAAACAGTACACCGCCTTCCCGGTCCAGATTGCCGGTCAGCGTGTTCAGCACATCGACCAGCCAGCTTGCCAGCGTGCCATATTCCTGCGTGCAGGTGCCGATGCGGGCATAGACGGCGGCGCGGGGCGCACCGGCCAGGTCGCGGGTGAGGGCACGGATGGTGTCGGCGCTGATGCCGCAGCGGGAAGCCACCGCTTCAGGAGTGAACGGAGTTACCGCCAGCTGCACCTCGGCATCGCCGTTCACCCAGTCGGCTACCGTGCCGAGCGTGACCAAGCCCTCGGCAAACAGGGTGTTGACCATGGCGGCCAGCAGGAACACGTCGGCGTTCGGGCGGATGAAGTGGTGGGCATCGGCCACAGCCGCCGTCTCGGTGCGGCGCGGGTCGATGACAACCAGTTTGCCGCCGCGTGCCTGCAACGCTTTGGCCTTGCCCTTGAAGTCAGGCACGGTCCACATGCTGCCGTTGCTGACCAGCGGATTGGCACCCAGCACCAGCAAATAGTCAGTGCGGGTGATATCGGGCAGAGCGACCGACAGCCAGTGGCCGAACATCAGGCCGCTGGCAAGTTGCTTGGGCATCTGGTCCAGCGTGGAAGCCGAAAAAACGTTCTTGGTACCCAGCGCCCGGGCCAGTTTGCCGAAATAGGTGAGCAGGCCGATCTTGTGGGCGGAAGGGTTGCCCACCACCACGGCGGTGGCATTGCGCCCGTGCTGCGCCATCAGCGGCGGCAGGCGGTGTGCTATCTCGGCATAGGCTTCGTCCCAGCTCGCTTCCTCGAATACTCCGTTTCGTTTGATCAGCGGCGTGCGCAGGCGGTCCGGGTCTTCGTGCAGGTCTTTCAGCGCCACTCCCTTGGGGCAGATATAACCGGCGCTGAACACGTCGGCATCGTGCCCGCGGATGCTGATGACCTTGCCAGCCTGAACCTTGATTTCCAGCCCGCAGCAGGCCTCGCATAGAGGGCAGATGCGGTGGTGGGTGGTGGTGGCTGTCATGGGCTCCTCGGGGCTGGGTGTTTGCTAAAACTATTGTGCCGCTAGCCCGTATGCGGTGCTGGCACCAAGATGACACCCCTACCGCATAACGAGCCTGCGCTTGGGCTGTTTCAGTCCGCGGTAACCCGTATCTGTAGGTGCCGGCGGGCCTCGGATGTCCCGGCGCTGCTGTAGCTGCCAGAGCGCGCGGCACGGCCACTGCTCGCTATGGTGACCCATTGGTTGAGCTGAGCGCTCACCGTGGTGCTGTAACGCTGTCGGGTGGTGGCGGGCAGGTCGGAGCTGGTCCGCTGATCCACCTCTGAGGACTGCGCCTCGATCTCCAGCTTGACGGCCTGCTTGCCGCCCGGCCAGTGCGGCGTGACGGTAAAGCTCTGGCCCGATTCCATCCAGGTGACGGCCTGCGTCACGCCACCGGCGTTGCTGCTTGCCGCTGCGCTGCCCGCGCTGAGTGTGGCACTTTGCGACTCGATCTTCTGCACCCACTGCATGGGCATGGACTGGTTGATCTGCAGGCTGGCTTTTTCACCGTTGCGTACGCGTACCTGTTGGGGGGCAAGCTCTACGCTACGGTTGGCGGTACCCACGCTGTAGCCGCTACCCGATGGGTTGGGGTTCTCCTGTTCGCCGTCTTTCACCTGGCGCAACTCCACCGTCAGATCACGCGCAATCTCGCGCGCCATTTCGCGTTTGGGGGCCTGGGCCCAGGTGGCCGTGGATGAGAAGTTGGCTATGGCAACCGCTGCCATCAAAGTTGTGACTAACGCGGGTCGCATGGTGGTGCCCTTTGCTACAGGTCAAACGGATGTGGGATCACGCGCCTATTTCAGCACGACTCATCCCTTTTTGGTTCTATCATTGTGCCAACAGGAGAAAACCATGCGTAGTCAAGTGAGCGTAACCTTTAAAAACACCCCACCCGTGCGTATCGAGCTCGGCCCGGAGCAGGCGCTGGACCGCGAAGTAGCACGCCAGTGGCTGGACACGCAGTTCACCGAAATGGAGTGCGAGCCATTGCGCGCCACGGGCAAGTTGCTGATGGCCGACCGCGTGGTGGTAGTGGCCCAGGCCGCAGGTCCCACCAAGTTTGAAGATCCCGCTTGGGCGCTGGCTTTTGCGCAGTCTGCCAGTGCGGTGCTGGGCAAGCAGGTGATCAATGTGGATGCGGATGCATTGAGCATCACCTATTGACACCGCCAGCAAATCCATTTCTGGCGCATTGGCGTGATGGTTCGCTTTTTATTGACCCTCCTGGCAATGGTCTGCCAGATGGGTTTCGTTCACGCGGCTGGGCCAGAGTGTTTACGCACGTACACGCTCGCCTTGCATGATCACGGTTTGCTGTACTCGGCTGCGACTGACAGCGGTATTGACAAAGACGTGTCAGACGAGTTGCTTCGCCGCAGCGGCTGCAAGGTCACCGTCAGCCTGATGCCACGTGCGCGAATTTGGCAGCTCATTGAGTCTGGTGCTCTGGATTTCAGCCTGTCGGGCATAACCAATGCTCAGCGCGACAATTTCGCCAGCTTTGCCTGGTATTTCAGCAACAAATACTATTTGCTGGTGCGCAAGGACTCTGGCGTTCGAAACCTGGCGGACTTTGAACGAAACGAACTGTTGAAGATAGGTACGATCCGCAGTTTTCGCTACAGTGCGACGGCCAACCAGCTGGTTGATCGCCTGCAAGCCAGCAGCCGAATTAGCCAGGGTGGCGGTTTGGCGCCGCTTTACCAGGCGCTGCAGCTCAACAGCATTCAGGCGATGATCATTGAACCGTTTGATTTTTCGGCTCTGGAAGAAGGCAAGATTCGCGACATCACCAGTATTGTTGAGTTCAACGACCCGCCGGTTCCCCATGGTTTGATCATGTCGAAAAAGGCGCTTTCACCCGCCGAGCAGGAGCAATGGCGTTCGCTGGTCAACGCCATGCGCGCAGATGGCAGTCTGCTACGAATATTTGAAAAGTACTTCAAACCGGACCTGGCTGCCGCCATGGTCAACTTTTAGCGCCTGCTGTGGCAAGTTTTCGCTGCATCCAGGCCGCAACGGGTTTGCGACTCTTGCCCTGGCTGGTGTTGGCTGCCACGTTGTTGGTTACCTGGACGATCTGGGACCATGAACGACAGATCAACCGCGATAGGCTGCGGTCCCAGTTTGACTTTGCCCTCAAGGAAACGGTCAGCCGCGTGGAACAACGTGCCGCGGCCTATGAGCAGATGTTGCGAGGCGTGCAAGGATTGCTAGCGACAACCCACCTGAAGGACCATGTTGCCATTTCTCGCTATGTCGATGCACTGCAACTGGACGCCAATTTCTCTGGCGTCAAAATCATTGGAATTGTGGAGCGTGTTGCAGTAGAGGACAGGCCGGCGCACATCAAGGCCATGCGCAAATCAGGGTTCAGCGACTACTCCATTCACCCCACAAGTTCTGACCCCATTTCCGCGCTGATCGTTCAGCGCGAACCTGCGGCAACGGGTTCCGGCTCGCCCTTGGGGCTTGATATCTGGCCAGAACCGATTCGGCGCGCCGCTCTGGAGCGCGCGCGTGATTCGGGCATGGCTGCCATTACAGGAAAAATCCGCCTGGCCATTGATCGGGCGTCCGACGCACCGCCCGGGTTTGTGATGTACCTGCCGGTTTTCAAACCCGGACAAGTACACGACACCGTTGCGCAGAGGCGGGAACACCTGATTGGTTGGGTATACGCGGCCTTTCATATGAGCGATTTCATGGCCAGCCTCTATGGTGCACAGTCGCCGGGTCTATCCGTGTCCATCTACGATACCGTGGAAGCCAGCGATGCGGCGCTGCTGTACCGGTCATCGGATGCTTGGCGCGCGCGTAGCCCGGCTCATATCGCGGCCTGGAGTGCCAATGAGTACATGGTGGTTGGCGGGCATACCTGGACACTGTCGTTGGCGTCCCAACCTGAGTTTGAAGCCCGACTTGGTAGCGATGTGACGAACCTGATTGCCGCAGTGGGCGTGGCCTTGAGCCTTGCGCTTGCGGTTCTGGTATGGCTCATGGTTCATGGGCGCACCCGCGCCATGCGTCTTGCCGCTGCGATGACCGAAGAACTGCGCCACGTGGCCCAGCACGACCCGTTGACGCGCTTGCCGAATCGCGCGCTGTTTAGCGACCGCCTGAGTCAGGAGTTGGCCCGTGCCAAACGTGACAGCGGGCGATTTGCCGTCATTTTTCTCGATCTCGATGACTTCAAGCCAGTCAACGACAACTTTGGTCATGCAGTGGGTGACCTGCTATTGCAGCAGGTTGCGCAACGTTTGCAAAGTGCCGTTCGGGCGGTGGATACCGTTGGGCGCATTGGGGGCGATGAGTTCGTCGTATTGGTGGCTGGCTTGGGTGGCCAGGAGGCAGTGCACACCATGACAGACAAGATCAGTCAGGCGCTACAGGAAATGTTTGTCGTTGACGGGCACGCGGTGCGCGTATCCGCCAGTGTCGGGGTTGCGGTTTACCCGGAAGATGGAAACGATGAACTCACGCTGACACGCTGCGCGGACACCGCGATGTACCGCGTCAAGAACGCCAATCAGGCAGGCATTAACCGCGCCAGCAGTGCGCCGGCGTAACGCGCCTCCAGCGGAATGCGTACCTGCAAAGGACTGCCAGGAGCCACCGTGATGGCGTCACCGTCCAGGTTGCGCATCTGCTCCAGTGTGACAATGTGGTTGCCACTGGGGTGAATGACCTCGATCTGATCCCCCACCAGAAATTTGTTCTTCACTTCTACTTCAGCCCAGCCGTCAAGCACCGTGCGCACTTCGCCCACAAAGTGGCTGTGGCCAATATCCGAGTGGCCACTTTCGTAGTTCTGGTAGTCCTGGGACGGGCGGCGTTCCAGGAAGCCGCTGGTGAATCCCCGGTTGGCCAGGCCTTCGAGTTCGGTGATCAGCTTGGGATTGAACGGGCGGCCCGCTACGGCATCGTCAATGGCCTTTCGGTACGTCTGTGCGGTACGCGCCACGTAATACAGGCTCTTGGTGCGGCCTTCGATTTTCAGCGAGTCGACGCCTATCTTGACCAGGCGCTCCACGTGCTCGACAGCGCGCAGATCCTTGCTGTTCATGATGTAGGTGCCGTGCTCGTCTTCCATGATGGGCATGAGCTGGCCGGGGCGTCCGGCTTCTTCCAGCAGATAGACCTTGTCGGCCTCCGGGTGGCGCGGGCTGCCACCGCAGGCGGCAAAGGATTGCTCCGCCTCTTCCTGTGCCTGGTTGAAGTGGAAACTGCTGTCCATCTTGACTGCAATGGCCTCGCCGGTGTTGGCATCCACTGCACTGTCCTGGGTGCTGTAGTTCCAGCGGCAGGCGTTGGTGCAGGTGCCCTGGTTGGGGTCGCGCCGGTTGAAGTAGCCTGACAACAGGCAGCGGCCCGAGTAGGCAATACACAGCGCGCCGTGCACAAACACTTCGAGCTCCATGTCCGGGCATTCCTGGCGGATTTTTTCGATCTCTTCCAGGCTCAGTTCGCGCGACAGGATGATGCGGGCCACGCCCACCTTTTGCCAGAATTTCACCGATGCGTAGTTGACTGTATTGGCCTGTACCGAGAGGTGAATTGGCACGTCGGCAAAGTTACCCTTGTCCATGCCTTCGCGCACCATCATGATCAGACCGGGGTCGGCCATGATCAGGGCATCGGGCTTGAGCGCAATGACGGGCTCAATGTCACGCAGGTAGGTGCGCACCTTGTCGTTGTGCGGGAGCAGGTTGCTGGTGACAAAGAATTTCTTGCCGCGCGCGTGGGCTTCGGCAATGCCAATGCCGATTTGCTCCAGCTTGAATTCGTTGTTACGGGCACGCAGGCTGTAGCGGGGTTGACCGGCATAAATGGCGTCGGCGCCAAAGTCAAAGGCGGCGCGCATTTTGTCCAGTGACCCTGCGGGGAGGAGGAGTTCGGGTGATTTGAGGCTCATGCCCCTATTGTCCCGCAGCGCGCAACAAGGCTGATGGGCAGGGTTTTTCGCGCCACAATATCTCCATGGAAAAACAGATTCTGATTGTTGGCGGCGGCATTGGTGGGCTGGCGGCGGCATTGGCATGCTCCCGCGCGGACTGGCCGGTTCAGTTGCTGGAGCGAACCCACGAGTTTGGGGAAGTTGGGGCTGGTATCCAGCTTGGCCCCAATGTAGTGCGTATCCTTTACCGCTGGGGTTTGGCAGATGCGCTCAAGCAGGCTGCGGCATTTCCCGAGATGTTGCGTGTGCGGTCGGCGGCCAGCGGGGAAGAGTTGGGGCGTCTGCGCTTGGGTGAGCGCGCGCGCGCGCGCTATGGCGCACCCTACGCCACCATTCACCGTGCCGATCTGCACAAGCTGCTTCTGGATGCCGTACAGCAGCAAGCCGATGTGCAACTGCATCTGGGTCTCTGGCTGGAATCGTTTGTGGATACGGGGTTTGGCGTGCAAGCCAAGGTGCTGGACGGGCCATTTCTGGAGGCTCAAGCTTTGGTGGGTGCTGATGGACTGTGGAGCACGGTACGACACCTCTTGCTAAAGGATGAGAAGCCGCGTGTAACCGGCCATCTGGCTTACAGGGCACTGATTGCCCAGCGTGACTTACCCGCCTATTTGCGTAGCCAGCAGGTCACGGTGTGGCTGGGGCCAGACCTGCACGTGGTGCAGTATCCAGTGCGCAGGGGCCACTGGCTCAATGTGGTGGCCATCGTTCATGGCGAGGTCAAGGGCAATGTCCATGACTGGGACCACGCCACCCATGGAAGTGACTTGCAGGCAGCCATGGGCAGTGCATGCAATCGCTTGCAAGACTTGATCGGCGCGATCCCGGATTGGCGCCAATGGGGTTTATGCGACCGTGCGCCGATGGCTGGTGCACATGAGCAGGCGCAGGGATGTGTAGCCCTCCTTGGTGACGCTGCTCACCCTATGCGGCCTTATATGGCGCAGGGTGCGGGCATGGCAATTGAAGATGCCGCTTGCCTTCAGCGCATGCTGGCTTTGTCTGATTTGCCAATGGTGCAGCGTTTGCAGCAATATGCAAACGAGCGCTGGAAGCGCAATGCACGGGTTCAGGCTCGTTCTATCCGCAACGGGGAAATTTTTCATGCCAAAGGTTTGGTGCGCTGGGGACGTGACGCGTCCATGCGCCTATTGGGTGAGCGGATTTTGGACGTGCCCTGGCTCTACCGCGGTTAGCCATTTCGAATGGACAAGAAGGAATGGCCGACAGAGTGCGGCAGGATACTGCCCTGCTGTGTCGCGTGCTTGCAGAGCAGGGCATCCGTATCGAATGAGTTGCTTACTAGAATGGCTTGCACATCGGGAGAAGCGGTCGAATGCCTTATGCAATTACCTGGCACAAGCGTGGTGCCTATAAAAAGTTCAGTGGTCACATTACCGCTGCCGAGTTTTTGGAATCCATCTCGGTGGTGAATTGCCACCCTGACTACGATACATTCAAATTTACGGCCAATGACTTTTTGGCAGTTAGTAGTTACGAAGTGACCGCTGACGATGTCACTTTGTTCGCAGCGCATGGGCTCGGAGCCAAGGTTTCAAACCAGCATGTTGTGATGGCAATCATCACAAAGGATGCAGATATTACGCGTATTGTTCAGGCGCTGCACGCGCCACTGACTGAATACGACATTGGCTGTTGCGAAAATTTGGCAGAAGCCAGAGAGTGGCTAACATTGAAGACGGGCGCGACCGTGGTGTTGTGATCCGTGGGACCGGGCGACCATCGTGTGTGCCTTTAGCGCCTCATGTTTATAGGCGAGTCCTTTGAAATGCCCCATGCGTCTGTCGCGGGTAGCTTTGGGGCGCCGTTGTCCATGTCCTTGGCGTACCAAAGCGCCAGGCCCACGCCGCCGACGATCACGACCACCCCAGCGATCAATTTAAGAACGGTGAGCCATACCTTGGATTCATCGTCATTTGGTCTACTCATGTGCCTTCTCCGTTTTCCGGGATCAGGCCTGGGGGCCTAACAGCAGGTATTCCAGCAATGCCTTTTGCACGTGCATGCGGTTTTCGGCTTCATCCCAGACCACTGACTGTGGGCCGTCAATGACTTCGGCTTCAACCTCGTCACCACGATGGGCAGGCAGGCAATGCATGAATAGTGCGTCTGGTTTGGCCGCGGCCATCATATTCGAATCGACGCGCCACGCTGAGAACGCCTTGCGACGGGCTTCGTTCTCGGCTTCATAGCCCATGCTGGTCCAGACATCAGTGGTGACCAGATCGGCGTCGGCGCAGGCCTCAACCGGTTTGCTATAAGTTTTGTAGCTACCTGCACCCATTCCTCGGGGGGTAACGGCCACTCTTTCGTCTACCTCATAGCCACTTGGAGTGCTGACCCTGAGGTGAAAGCTCAACGTGGCGGCCGCTTGCAGCCAGGTATTGGCCATGTTGTTGCCATCACCTACCCAGGTCACCGTCTTGCCCTTAAGGTAACAGGGGTTCAGATTGCCATCGGCATCGGTGCCGCGGTGCTCCAGCAGAGTGAACAGGTCGGCCAGGATCTGGCAGGGGTGGAACTCATTGGTTAAACCGTTGATGACCGGCACTCGCGAGTTGGCTGCAAAGCGCTCGATCTTGGTCTGCTCGAAGGTACGGATCATCACGATATCCGTCATGCGGCTGATGACTTTGGCGCTGTCTTCAATCGGTTCGGCACGGCCCAGTTGGCTGTCACCGGTGGTCAAGTGCACGACGCTGCCACCCAATTGGTACATACCGGCCTCGAAGCTCACCCGCGTGCGTGTGGATGCCTTTTCGAAGATCATCGCCAGTGTGCGGTCCACCAGGGTGTGGTGCTTGGTGAATGTCTTGAACTTTTTTTTGATCAGTGCTGCGCGGGTGAACAGGTAGTGGTACTCATCGGCCGTGAAATCGGCAAACTGCAGGTAGTGCCTAACCGGCGGTGCACCCTGTGGCAGGGTGCTGGGAATCGCAATGGTGTTCATGCGACCTCCTGAAGCAAAGCCGTGATCAGCGGGCACAGAATGGCGACCACCTGGTCGGCCTCGGCGGCGGTCATGATGAGTGGTGGTACCAGGCGAATGACGCTGTCGGCGGTCACGCTGATCAAGAGGCCTGCATCGGCCGCGCGTTGAACCAGGGCGCCGCAGGGCTTGGACAGGTCCACGCCCAGCATCAGGCCCATGCCGCGGATTTCCTTGACGGCGCCACTGGCCAGCTCAGCCGCCAATGCCTTTTCCAGACCAGTCTTGAGGTGGGTGCCCACAGTGGCAGCATTGGCCAGCAGGCCCTCGGCTTCCATGGTGTGAATCGTTGCGACACCAGCGCGCATGGCCAGTGGGTTGCCGCCAAAGGTGCTACCGTGGTTGCCCGGCGCAAAAATATGGGCAGCTTTTGGTCCAGCCACCACCGCGCCCACCGGCACGCCAGATCCCAAACCCTTGGCGAGCGGCATGACGTCGGGCTGGATGCCAGCCCACTGGTGGGCAAACCACTTGCCGGTACGGCCCATGCCGCACTGCACCTCGTCAATCATCAGCAGCCAGTCACGCGCGTCGCATAGGGCGCGCACGTCGCGCAGATAGTCCATGTGCATGGGATTCACACCGCCTTCGCCCTGGATGGCCTCGAAGAACACAGCCACCACGTTCGGGTTGTTGACGGTGGCGGCCTTCAATTGGTCGATGTTGTTGATTGGCACGCGGATAAAACCTTCCACCAGCGGGCCAAATCCGGCTTGCACTTTGGGGTTGCCAGTGGCGCTGAGTGTGGCAATGGAGCGGCCATGGAAGGCTTTCTCGTACACCACGATCTCGGGGTGCTCTATGCCCTTGTCATGGCCGAACTTGCGCGCCAGTTTCAGCGCGGCCTCGTTGGCTTCCAGTCCGGTGGAACAGAAGAACACATTGGTCATGCCGGAGCGTTCCACCAGCAGGCTGGCCAGCTCTTCCTGCAGCGGCACGTGGTAGTAGTTGGAAGTGTGGATCAGCCTGGTCACCTGGTCCTGCAAGGCCGCTACCAGTTTGGGGTGGTTATGGCCCAGCGTGTTGACGGCAATGCCACCGAGCGCGTCCAGGTACTCGCGGCCATTCACGTCCCACACGCGGCAACCTAGGCCATGGCTCAGGGCGATTGGCAGACGGCCATAGGTGTTCATCACATGGGGTGAAGAGGGCGCGGTGGGTGCAGTGGTCATATGAAAGCTCCAGAGTCAACGATTCAACAAGGCGGCCAGTATGGCCATCGGTGGGTAATTCTAGGCGCTGGCTATCGCCTGTTTTTTGCCAAATTGGCATCACTGTGATGCGTTCGTCGGAGTTGTCTGGCTATGTCAGCAAAATGCCTGTGTGCCTCAGATAAAATGTGCCTGCGGTGCATCGTCAACTGGTGCTTCACCCTTCGTCTGTGCCAACACCATGCCTTTCACGTCGTTCAAAGAAATTTACATCCTGGGATTGACCCGAAGCGGTAAGCCGTTTCGCCCCAGTGATTGGGCTGAGCGCTTGGCCGGTGTGATGAGCCAGTTTCGCCCTGGCGGGCCGCAGCCGGGTAGCCACTTGGGGTATTCGCCGTGGTGCATTCCAACCTCCTTCGGCAACGTGAAGTGCGTGATTGTTCACAGCGATTTGCGGGAATACGAAGTCATGGCATGGGACTTTTGTCTCAACTTCGCCAAAGACAACGAATTGCAGGTCAGTGAGATCCGGCCTGAAGTCCCACCGACTCTTACTCAATCCTGATCCCGCAAACTTTACGTTGCAACAAAAAAGCCGTTCAATGAACGGCTTTTTTGCTTTGCTGGCAGCGCACCCGGTGCAAACGGCAGGCCCCGAAGGACCCGTGCGAGTTGCCTAAATAATAGGCTGCAGGTTTAAGCTGCGACGGCCAGGGCTTTCACCTTGGTCGACAGGCGGCTCTTGTCGCGAGCTGCCTTGTTCTTGTGGAAGATGCCCTTGTCGGCCACGGTGTCCACCACGGCTTGCATCTTCGCAAACAGTTCGGTGGCCTTGGTCTTGTCACCGGCCAGAACTGCTTTCTCTACGTTCTTGACCGCAGTACGGTACTTTGAACGCAAAGAAGTGTTTGCTGCATTGATTTTGACGTCCTGGCGGACGCGCTTGCGGCCCGACGCGAGGCGCGGGTTCTTTTTCTTGGGTTTTCCAGATGCCATAATAATTGTTCCTTGTGTCTGAGGATGATGCCAGCAAAGCCGACTATTATAGCAGCGTGAGTCTCATCAAGTCCGCCTCCATCGTCTCGCTGTTGACCCTGGCCTCGCGTATCACCGGGTTGGTGCGCGACCTGCTCATGGCTGCCACTTTTGGGGTGAGCGCCATGACGGACGCCTTTTGGGTCGCCTTTCGCATTCCCAACATGCTGCGCCGCATGTTTGCCGAAGGCGCGTTCAGCCAGGCCTTTGTGCCGGTTTTGGCTGCCACCAAAGAGCGCGATGGTGATGCAGCAACGCACGCGCTGATCAATGCCGTGGCGACCTTGTTGACGATGGTTTTGCTTGTAACGTGCGTGGCTGGTGTGGTGGGAGCGCCCATTTTGGTCTACCTGCTGGCCAGTGGCCTGCAGCAGCGTCCCGAAGGCTTTGAAGCAGCGGTGGTGATGACGCGATGGATGTTTCCCTACATCGCCTGCATGTCTCTGGTGGCACTGGGTGCGGGTGTACTCAATACCTGGAAGAAATTTGCCATTCCTGCGGCAACACCGGTTCTGCTGAATGTGTCCATGATTTCCGCCGCTTGGCTGGGTGCACCCTGGTTTGCACGCCTCGGCATTGAACCGATTTACGCCATGGCCGGTGGCGTCATGGTGGGGGGACTGTTGCAGTTGGGAGCCATTCTTTTGGCATTGCATCGCATGGGCATGTCGCCCCGAATCCGTATCAGTGTCGCGGCGGCACGTGCAGCCTGGCGCGATCCGGCGACTAGAAAAATCGTGCATTTGATGGGGCCGGCTTTGCTGGGAGTGAGCGTCGCCCAGATATCCTTGTTGATCAATACGCAGATTGCGTCGCATCTGGCAACCGGCTCGGTGACCTGGCTCAATAGTGCCAGTTTGTTGATGGAGTTCCCGACAGCCATGCTGGGCGTGGCGCTGGGCGTGGTATTGATGCCGCAGCTCGCGGCGGCCAAGGCGGCCAACGACGCTGAAAAATTTTCTCAAATGATCGACTGGGGTTTGCGCCTGGTGATGCTGCTGGCCGTGCCCAGCGCTGTGGCGCTCCTCACCTTTGCGCAGCCCTTGGTGGCGGTGTTGTTTCATTACGGCAATTACACCGACCGGGATGTGATTCAGACGACTTCGGCGTTGATGGGTTACGGTTGCGGACTCTTGGGTCTGGTGGCCATCAAAGTTCTGACACCGGGCTACTTTGCCAGCCAGAACATCAAGACGCCAGCTTTGATTGGCATTGCTGTGTTGGTCATTACCCAGGGGCTGAATGTGCTGTTTGTGCCTATGCTTGCCCATGCGGGCCTGGCGCTCTCAATTGGAGTGGGGGCTATGGTCAATGCGCTATGGCTGCTACTGGGGCTTATGCGCAGTGGTACCTTTGTGCCGCAGCCGGGCTGGGCGCGCTTTGCGATGCAGGTGTTTGCCGCCAGTGCCTTGCTGGCAGTGTTTTTGATGTGGGCCAACAGCTCTTTCCCGTGGCTGACCATGCGCGATGAAAAGTTTACAAGAATTGGTGCTCTGGCCCTCGCCGTTTCTGGTGGCATGGCTATTTATTTTGTAGCAATCTGGGCTGCAGGCCTGAACTTGCGACAGCTGTTGCGACGGTAGAGGCAGAATAGGCGCAATGCCATGAACCTGATATTTGAACTGCCTACACCCCTGAACTATTTTGCTTCCCTCGTGGAGCGGGATGTGGAGTTTGCATTGTTTGAGGCAACTGTCAGCCTGGCGCAGGACGAGTACCCGGAAATGGATGTGCAAACTGTGTTGAGCGAGGTGGATCAGTTGCTCTCAAGGGTGCGTCGGCGCATAGCCGCCGATTCCGGGGCGGTGCAAAAGCTGCGCATTCTGAACCAGTTCTTCTACCAGGACCTGGGCTTCGCGGGCAACGTGAACAACTACTACGACCCCGACAACAGCTACGCTCACCGGGTGTTGAACACGCGCCGGGGCATCCCCATCACACTGGCAGTGATATGGATGGAGCTGGCTCAGGGGCTGGGTCTGTCGGTGCGCTGCGTCGGCTTTCCTGGCCACTTTCTGGTCAAGGTCAATTTGCCCATGGGGCAAGTGGTCATTGACCCCATAGACGGTAAATCGCTTAGTCGGGAAGAATTGTCGGAGCGGCTGGAGCCCTACCGGCGCAACAGCGGCCTGCTCGACGAACTGGAAACGCCATTGGGCCTGTACCTGCAAACGGCGCCGTCGCGGGACATCATTGCGCGTATGTTGCGCAACCTGAAGGAAATCCACAAGACGCAAAGCGACTGGGCTCGCCTGCTGGCCGTGCAGGAGCGGCTGATTGTGCTGTTGCCCGAATCGTGGACGGAATACCGTGACCGGGGCCTGGCACATGCTCAGTTGGGCCACACCGAGCAGGCGCTGGCCGATCTGGAGTGTTATCTGGTGCATGCCGACGAACACGTCAATCTGGATGCCATTGCCGACTGGGTCGATGCCCTGCGGCGTTCATAATTTTTTAACCTGATTGCAGGATAACCATGAAGCTTCAAACCATGTTGCTGGCGGCCGTGGCCGCCGTGATCCATTCAGCTCCCGTCGTGTCCGCGCCGCGCGGCGTGATCGCGCAGCCGTCTGCTGCGGAAATTCCCAAGTGGTGCCAGCAGAGCGTTGCCCAGGCGCGCGCCCGCATCGACCAAATCAAGAAATTGCCCATGCGACGGGTCAACGTCAAGACGGTGCTGCATGCGTGGAACGAACTGGACACCGGCTTGCAAGACATTGGAGGCCCGATTGGGCTGCTGTCCGAAACCAGCCCCGACCCCGCTGTGCGCAAGGCGGCTGAGGCCTGTGACCTGATCCTGTCGGCCTTGCCCAACGAGTATCTGCAGAGCGAAGCCCTGTTTCAGCGCGTCAAGGCTTTGAAGACGGCAGACCCCATCGACGCCATGGCGCGCCAAAGCATTCTGGATGATTTCGAGGAACGTGGCGTCAGCCTCACGGCTGCCAAACGCGCGCGGGCCAAGGCCATATTCGAGCGGATGGACAAACTCTCGCAAGACTTCTCCCGCAATGTGCGCGACGTCACCACCAAGCTTGCATTCTCTGAGGAAGCGCTCAAAGGCGCACTGCCTGCGGCATTGGCCAAGCGTGCCCGCGATGCTCAGGGGCACTTTGTGTTTGGACTGGACTACCCCGAATACGACGCCATCATGAACAACGTGGAGGTGGAGAGCACCCGCAAGGCGTTCTGGATGGCATTTCAGCAGCGTGGCGGCACCGACAACCTTGCACTGCTGACGGAAGCAGTCAAGCTGCGTCTTGAACTGGCGCAACTCATGGGTGAGGCCGGCTATGCCGACTGGGCTATCAAACGGAAGATGGCCGGGTCGGCCGATGCCGTCAACCGATTCCTGGGCGATGTGCAAGACCGTGTCGAGGCGCTGGAACGCAAGGAACTGGACGAGTTGCGTGGCGAAAAAGTGACTTTTACCGGGGACAAGGATGCAACGCTCAAGCGCTGGGATGTTGCATTCTTTCAGCAGCGCTTGAAGAAGGCGCGGTACAGCGTTGACCAGAGCGAAGTGCGCGCCCAGTTTCCAACCGACCCCACCATTGCATGGATGATGCAGGTCACCAGCACCTTGTACGGCGTGCAGTTCAAGCCGAACACAGCGCTGCCAGTATGGCAGGTCGATGTGCGTGCCTACGATGTCTTTGACACTGCCAGCGGCCAGTACCTGTCGAGCTTTTATCTGGATCTGTTTCCGCGGGATGGAAAATACAAACACGCGGCGGCTTTCCCGGTGCGCGGTGTGTCGGTGCTGGCCGGACGCACTCCCGTATCGGTGCTGGTCACCAACTTCAATCGCGAAGGATTTGACCAGAATGAGCTGGAAACCCTGTTCCACGAGTTCGGTCACATCATGCATGGCGTGCTGTCGCGTACCCGCTATGTGCTCAATGCAGGCACGGGCGTGAAGCGCGATTTTGTGGAGGCACCCTCACAGATGTACGAGGAGTGGTCACGCCGGCTCGAAGCACTGGCGCTGTTTACCCAGGTCTGCCCGACTTGTAAAACCATAGACCCCCAACTGATTGAGCGTATGAATGCTTCGCGGGCGTTCGGCAAGGGTCTGTTCTATGCACGCCAGCGTTTGTATTCAGCGTGGGATATGGCCATCCACACTCCGGTCATGGTGGACCCCATGAAGACCTGGGCCACCATGGAAGGCAAGACCCCTCTAGGCTTTGTGGACGGCACCCTGGTGCCAGCCGGTTTCGGCCATGTAATGGGCGGCTACCAGGCGGGTTATTACGGCTATATGTGGTCTGAAGTGATGGCGCTGGACATGCGATCGGTTTTTGGTGCCAATGTGATGGATACGGCGGTCGGTAGCCGCTACCGCAAGCTGATTCTGGAGAGTGGTGGTGAGCGCCCGCCAGCGGCTTTGGTGGAGGCGTTCTTGCAGCGCAAACCCTCTGCCGATGCATTCTTCCGGGAAGTGTCGGGGAAATAATGGCTGTCTATCACCTGCCCGGTTTGGTCTTGCGCGACCATTGGTTTGACTTGCCGGTGGACTACGCCCGTCCGGAGCAGACACTGCGCATCTATGCCCGGGAGGTGGTGGCACCGGCCAAAGTCACTGCGGATTTGCCCTGGTTGGTTTATTTTCAGGGCGGCCCGGGTTTCGGTGCCGCGCGGCCGATGGCCAATGGCGGCTGGCTGGCGCGGGCCTTGCAGGATTACCGTGTGCTGTTGCTGGACCAGCGGGGCACCGGGCTGTCCACACCGGTAACAGCGCAGACGCTGGCACCATTGGGTGATGCGCGGGCGCAGGCGGCCTACCTGATGCACTTTCGGGCCGACAGCATCGTGCGCGATGCAGAAGCCATACGCCAGCAATTGTTGGGTGACCGTCCGTGGAGCATTCTGGGCCAGAGTTACGGTGGTTTTTGTGCCATGCGCTACCTGAGTGCGGCACCCCAAGGACTCAAGGAAGTGCTGATCACCGGTGGCATTCCGTCGCTGACGCGTCCAGCGGATGATGTGTACCGCGCAACCTATGCCCGTGTAGCCGACAAGAACTGCCAATACTACCAGCGCTACCCCGACGACGTGGAGCGCGTGCGTCACATCGTGCAAACCCTGCAGCATGCAGAGGTTCGCCTGCCCGGTGGTGCCGTGCTCAGCCCGCGGCGCTTTTTGCAACTGGGTCTGTTGCTGGGAATGAGTGACGGTTTTGAGACTTTGCACTACCTGCTGGAAGGGGCTTTTGTGACCCTGGCCGATGGTCAGCCTGCTTTGAACTGGAATTTCCTGCAGCATGTAGAGCAGCAGCAGAGCTTCGATGCCAACCCCATCTATGCGGTGCTGCACGAGGCCTGCTACACCCAGGGTGGTGCCAGCGCTTGGTCTGCCCATCGGCTGCTGGGTGAGTTTCCGTCTTTTGCATTGGATGCCGAAGGACCGCTGCTCTTTACCGGTGAAATGGTTTACCCCTGGATGCTGGATGACTACGCGCAGTTGAGGCCTTTGAAGGGTGCCGCAGAGCTGCTGGCCGTCACGGCGGACTGGCCCCTGCTGTATGACGTTGAGAGCCTGCGCCAGAACACGGTACCCGTGGCCGCTGCCGTTTACTACGACGATATGTATGTGCACCGCGAGTTCTCGGAAGAAACAGCACGCGAGGTTCCCAACATCAAGCTGTGGGTCACCAATGAATACGAGCACAACGGCTTGCGTGCCGATGGTGGCGCGGTGCTCGGGCGCCTTCTCGCAATGGTGCGCGGCGAAGTTTGAGGGCCGTCTGGCACTCGTCAATCTGCTGGTGAATCAGGCGACGACCACCGATGCTCCGCTGCCCTGGGCTGCGATAACGCCAATCGAGTGAACCGATTCGCCACTGGCGCGCAGGGTCGCGGCAGTGGCTTCGGCGTTTGCCGCGGCGACGACGACGACCATGCCAATACCGTTGTTGAACGTGCGGTTCATCTCGATGTCGTCAATGCCTGCGGTTTTTTGCAGCCAGGCGAAGAGTTCGGTTTGCGGCCAGCTGCCCTTTTTCAGATGGGCAGCCATGCCTTCGGGCAGCACACGGGGGATGTTTTCCAGCAAACCACCGCCTGTGATGTGGGCCAGTGCCTTGATAGGGTGGGCCGCCAGCGCTGCCAGTACGTTTTTCACATATAGGCGGGTCGGCTCCATGACGGCTTGTTTGAAGGGCTTGCCGTCCAGCGTGTCCGGGAGGGCGCCTGCGCCTTCGGCTCGCTCGATGCATTTGCGCACCAGGCTGAATCCGTTGGAGTGCACACCGTGGCTGGCCAGGCCCAGTACCACGTCGCCAGGCCTGACATCAGCACCCGTCAGGATTTTGGACTTTTCAACCGCACCGACAGCAAAGCCGGCCAGATCGTACTCACCGGTGGGGTACATGCCAGGCATTTCAGCCGTCTCGCCACCGATGAGGGCACAACCCGACAACTCGCAACCTTTTGCGATGCCGCCAATGACCGCCGCTGCCGTATCCACATCGAGCTTGCCGCAGGCAAAGTAGTCCAGGAAGAAGAGGGGTTCGGCGCCTTGCACCAGCACGTCATTCACGCTCATGGCCACCAGGTCGATGCCCACGGTGTCGTGCATGTTCCACTCAAACGCCAGTTTGAGCTTGGTGCCTACGCCATCGGTGCCGGAAACCAGGACCGGCTCCTTGTAACGCTTGGGCACCTCGAACAGGGCGCCAAAACCACCAATACCGGCCAGCACACCTTCGCGCATGGTCTTTTTGGCCAGGGGTTTGATGCGTTCAACAAGTGCGTCACCGGCGTCAATATCGACACCTGCATCTTTGTAGGACAGGGGGGTGGGGGTGCTGGATTGGGTCATGTGAATGGGCTTGCGAATAGACTTGCAATCGCTCTTGGGACTGAGCCGATAGAATTTGCCCAGATTTTACGGGTTCACCCCACCCCTTCCTGTATGCAATTGACACCTCCCCAAAAAAGTTTTGCCGCCTGGAGCCTGATCGCTGCGATATTGGGCTTCGCATTGTGGCGACTCGGCCCTGTGTTGATGCCCTTTGTGGTGGCCTGTGTGCTGGCCTATGCCCTCACACCCATCGTGAATTGGCTGGACGATATCGGGCGTGGGCGCATTCCCCGTTTGCTGGCGGTGATTGTGGTGGAGTTGCTTTTCATTTTTGCCATGCTGGGCTTATTTTTCCTGATGATTCCCATCCTGGCCAAGGAACTACCCCTGATGCGCGAGCAACTTCCAGCTTTGATGGACAGTGTCAACGCGGCAGCCAAGCCCTGGCTGGCGCAATGGGGTATTCATTTGAAACTGGACGGTGCCAGCATCAAGGCCTTTGTCATGAAGTACCTCAATGCCAATGTGGAAGATGCGCTGAGTTCAGTTCTGGTGTCCCTCAAGCTCGGTGGCAGTGTGGCGTTTACCTTGATCGGCAACGCTATTTTGATTCCGGTTGCCCTGTTTTATCTGCTGATGGATTGGGACCGTTTCATGGACCAGCTGCGAAGCCTGATCCCGCCCCGCATGCGCTCCGGCAGTTCCAATTTTCTGGGTGAAGCGGATGCCGTGCTGGGGCAGTATTTGCGGGGCCAATTGCTGGTCATGCTGATTCTGGCGGTGTTTTACAGCGTGGGTCTTGCCCTGTTTGGTCTGGACCTGGCGTTACCGATCGGCATATTTACCGGACTGGCCATGTTTGTTCCCTATGTAGGCTTTGGCGTCGGCCTGGTGCTGGCGATTTTTGCCGGCTTGCTGCAATTCACAGCCACGGTGGGCATGGGTCATACCGTAGCCATGGTGTTGGTGGTGTATGGCGGCGGTCAACTATTGGAAAGTTTGTTTCTGACTCCGCGGCTGGTAGGCGAACGCATTGGCCTGCACCCGCTGGCCGTAATTTTTGCCTTGCTGGCATTCGGGCAATTGTTTGGTTTTGTAGGCGTTCTGGTTGCGCTCCCGCTGAGTGCCGTGCTGCTGGTGGCTATCCGGCGTGTCAAATCCGGTTACCTTGCCAGCCGTTTGTACCAGGGCTGAGAGCACAAGCATGAAGCAGATTGCGTTGGACATCGGCCTGTCAACCGGCCCCACAATTGCCAACTTTTGTGCGGGTACCAATGTGGCAGCCCTGCGCCACATGGAGTTGTGGATTGGTGGCAAATCCGGGGTCGGTGCAGATACGCCAACCCGCTCGCCGGTGGCTACCTATTTTTGGGGTGCCACGGGCAGCGGCAAGAGCCACCTGCTCAAGGCGGCGCGTGAGGCCTTGCGCGAACAGGGTGCGCGGGTAGGCTGGCTGGATGCCTCGGTTTTCAACACGCCGGAGTTCAGCGAGTCGTGGGCAGCTGTCATGCTGGACGATGTCCATCTTTACACCGCTGCTCAGCAACACGCTGCCTTCAACTGGTTTGTCAACGCCCAGACCCACCAGCGACCGGTGCTGGCGGCTGGCGATTGCGCTCCCGCAGACCTGAAGTTGCGCGACGACCTGCGCACCCGGCTGGGCTGGGGCCACATTTTCCATTTGCAAACCCTCAGTGAACCAGAGCGCCGCGCGGTGTTGCGCCAGGCAGCCGATGCGCGCGGCGTTTTCTTGGGCGATGAAGTGATGGACTTTATGCTGACCCGCTTCAGCCGCGACCTGGGCAGCCTGATGGAACTGCTGGACCTGCTTGATGGCTACGCCCTGCAAACCCAGCGTGCCATCACGATACCGCTGATCAAATCCATGATGGACAACAATTGATGACCCGAATTGCCTTATTTGATCTGGACCACACCCTGCTGCCCATCGACTCGGACCATGCCTGGGGTGAGTTCACGATTGCCCGTGGTTGGGTGGACCCGATCGCGTTCAAGCACCAGAACGACGCTTTTTACGCCCAATACCAGGAGGGAACGCTCGACATTCATGCCTACGTGCGTTTCGCCACAGCGGCTATCTGCCAGCAAGGCGCTACCAATTCGATAGCTGCTTGCGCACTGTTTATGGGCTCTGTGGTCCAAAAAGCCTTGAAATCTGAGGCATTGGCACTGGTGCGGCAGCATCAAAGCGACGGCGACATCGTAGCCATCGTGACGGCCACCAACGAGTTTGTGACCCGTCCCATCGCCCAAGCCTTCGGTGTCGCCGAACTGATTGCGGTCGAACTGGAGCGCGACGGGCTGGCTGGCGGCACTGGCTGGTACACGGGTGCCATTCGCGGTGTGCCGTCCTTTCGCGAAGGCAAGGTGATCCGGGTCGAACAGTGGCTGCAGGCGCAGGGTCTGGCGTGGGACTCTGTGCACACCACCTTTTATTCCGACTCCATGAACGATCTGCCGCTTTTGGAGAAAGCCACAGTGCCGGTTGCCACCAACCCGGATGCCCGTTTGCGGGCGTTGGCGGTGGCGCGCGGATGGCGCATACTTGACCTGTTTGGTTGAGGACAGTGCGCTGCAGTCCGGTCGCCGCCTGTCACGTAAGAGAAAAGAATGATCAAAAAATTTATTGATAACCTGATAAGTAAATCGTCCGACGCACTGTCGCGCAAAAAACCCAAGTTCGGCAAGCGCGTCGACCTGCCGGTGCAAACCCATGGCATTGACCCGAATCTGGTGGACGAGCGCGCCATTCATGTCGTTCGCACGTTGCACGAGGCCGGTTTTGAGGCCTATGTGGTGGGTGGTGCGGTGCGCGACCTGCTGGTGGGCTTGCGGCCCAAAGACTTCGACGTGGCCACCAGTGCCACGCCAGAGCAGGTCAAGGGCTTGTTTCGCCGCGCGTTCATCATCGGCAGGCGGTTTCGCATTGTCCATGTGGTTTACGGCCGTGGGCGCGAACACGAAGTCATCGAGGTGTCGACCTTTCGCGCCTATCTCGACAACGCAGCAGCCGAGCAGGTGGCGGGCAACGAGAAGACCAGCAGGAGCGAGCTGGCTGGCATGAAGCACGCCGTCGATTCAACCGGTCGTGTGCTGCGTGACAACGTCTGGGGTCCGCAGGAAGAAGACGCGGTGCGCCGCGACTTCACCATCAACGCCATGTATTACGACCCGCAGACCCAGGTGGTGGTGGACTACCACAATGGCTTCAAGGACGTGAAGAATCGCGTCATCCGCATGATTGGGGACCCGGCGACGCGGTACCGGGAAGACCCGGTACGTATCATCCGTGCCGTGCGCTTTGCAGCCAAACTCAGCCCGCTGGGGTTTGAGCTGGAAAAGAAGACAGCAGCACCTCTGGTGCAGTCGCAGGAACTGTTGGCCGACGTGCCGCAAAGCCGCCTGTTTGACGAAATGCTCAAACTTTTGCAAACCGGCCATGCCCTGGCCTCGATTGAGCAGTTGAAAAAGTTGGGCATGGCGCGCGGAATTTATCCTTTGCTGGATGTCGTGGTGGAGCGTGCAGAGCAACCCTTTGTGAGCGCCGCTCTCAAGGACACCGACCGGCGCGTTGGCGAAGACAAACCGGTGGCACCCAGCTTCCTGCTGGCGTGCGTTCTGTGGGCTGATGTGCGTGACGGCTGGGCGCGCCGTCTGGAGCAGCACCAGCACTCCCATCCGGCCCTGATGGATGCGATTGATGATGTGTTTCATTCGCGCATTGGGGACGTGTCGGGTGGCGGCAAGCTGGCTAGCGACATGCGCGAAATCTGGGTCATGCAGCCGCGCTTTGAGAAGCGGGTCGGCAGCGTCCCTTTTGGCCTGGTGGATCAGGCACGCTTTCGGGCTGCTTTTGATTTCATGCGCTTGCGCGCCGATATTGGTGAAGTGGAAGAGGTGCTGGCCGACTGGTGGCAGGAGTTCAGCATGGCCGACGACAACTTGCGCCAGGACCTGGTAGACCAGGTGCGCGAAGAGCAGCAAAAACGCAAGCATGCGCCGCGTGTGCATCGGGTGCCCAGACCAGACTCGTCAGCACCTGCATCAGCGCCAGGTGCTGAAACGGCCGTTCCTCTGGCGGAGTCGGCTGCGGGTGATGCCGCTGCGCCGCGCAAGCGCCGTCGTCGCCGCCGTCCGGGAGGTGGTCCGGCCGGTGGCGCGCCAGGAGATGGCGGGGGCACTTCAAATAGTTGACAGTGCTATGCGCCAGCCGGTAACCGCCTACCTGGGTCTGGGAGCCAACCTGGGGGATGCGCGCGGCGCGCTGGATTTTGCCATGCAGCAGTTGGGGCAAACCCCCGGCATTGACGTAACCGCACGTTCGGCCTACTACCGCACCTCACCGATTGAATCCAGCGGCCCGGATTACATCAACGCAGTCGCTCAGGTGGTGACGCAATTGACGGCGCCGCAGTTGCTGAACTGTCTGCATGCGATAGAAGCACAGGTGGGGCGCGCACGACCCTATCGCAATGCGCCACGAACGCTGGATCTGGATATTCTGTTGTACGGCGAAGGGCGCATTGCCAGTCCGGCATTGACCATTCCGCACCCGCGCATGGGCGCGCGCGCGTTTGTGCTGGTTCCGTTGGCCGAGATTGCGCCCCAGTGTGTGGCACTAATGCAGCTTGATGGAGTCAGGGGGCAGGCCATTGAACGACTCCTCTAGTACCGGTAGCGGCGCAGGCAACGGCACGGTGCGGCCCCGGCAACACGTGCTGGCCGGTGACCTGTGGGGTGGCCTTGCGGCCATGTTGGTCGCGCTGCCATCGGCTATTGCATTTGGTGTGGCAATCGTGGCGCCCTTAGGCGGATCTCTGGGTGCTCAAGGCGCTGTCGCAGGCATTCTGGGTGCTACCGCCTTGGGCTTGGTGGCCCCTTTGGTCGGTGACCGCACACGGTTGATTACAGCGCCCTGTGCACCTGCCGCCGCCGTCTTGTCGGCATTGGCTGCTGGTTTTGCGCAGGGCGGCATGCCGGCTGAAAAGGCGCTGCTTTTATTGGGACTGATTGGCCTTTTTGCGGGGCTCATTCAGATAGCGCTGGGCCTGACGGGCATTGGCAAGTTGATCAAGTTCATCCCGTTTCCGGTTGTCAGCGGGTACCTCAGTGGCGTGGGCTTGATCATCGTTGGCAGTCAGATCCCCAAATTTCTGGGCGTGCCGGGTGCGGATGGTTTGCTGGCCGCACTGGCTCATCCGTCGCTGTGGGTCTGGCAAAGTTCTGTCGTTGGGGCGGTGGTTGTAGCGGCCATGTTGTGGATGCCTTTTGTGACAAAAGTGGTGCCCGCCACCGTTCTTGCGTTGGTGTGCGGCCTGGCTTGCTATGGGGTTTTGGGTTGGTTTGATCCGGGTTTGCTGGTTGTACAGCACAACCCCTTGCTCGTCGGTCAATTGACGGACGGTGGAGTTGACCTGCTGGATACCTTGGGTTTTCGCATGCCGGGGATGGACGTCTTTTCATTGCCCACTCTGTTGCAAGTTGCCGTACCGGCCTTGACGCTGGCGGTGCTGTTGTCGATTGATTCGCTCAAGACCTGTCTGGTGATTGATGCACTGACCAACACCAGCCATGACGCCAACCGCGAGCTGATCGGACAGGGCGTGGGCAATATGGCATCGTCGCTGGCCGGGGGGATTCCGGGTGCAGGCACCATGGGTGCTTCGCTGATCAATATTTCAAGTGGTGGCACGACGCGTATGTCGGGCTTTGTGACCGGTGTTGCGTCCCTGTTGGCCCTGGTTTTCCTGGCGCCGCTGATTGCCTGGGTACCAGTGGCAGCATTGGCAGGCATTTTGATTGTTACCGGCTTTCGGATGATTGACCGGCACAGCCTCGAGTTCTTCTACACGCCGGCTACCCGGCTGGACTTTTTGGTGATTCTGTCGGTCATTCTGGTGGCGATTTTTGGCAACTTGATTGCGGCCTCCGGCGTGGGGGTGGCTCTGGCCATTCTGCTTTTCATACGGGAGCAGACGCGCAGTTCTGTGGTACGCAAACGCACCGAAGGCTCGGCCATTTTCGCCCGCCGCCACAACGGTCCCAGTCCGACGGTCCCGGCAGACTCCAAGGCCAATGACTCGGTGGTTTTCGAACTGCAGGGCAGTTTGTTCTTCGGCACTGCCAGCCAGCTGCATGCTGCGCTGGAGCCAGAAACGGCCGCGCACAAATATGTCATTTTGAGTATGCGCCGCGTGCAGTCACTCGATGTCACAGCAACCCATGTGCTGGAACAAATCAAGGACCAGCTGGAGAAAAACGACGGATACCTGGTTTTTTGCGACATTCCCAAAGACCTGCCCAGTGGCCTGAAGATGAAACGCTTTCTGAAGGACACCGGCGTGGTGCGACCCACAAGCAAGGCATTTGCCTTTCGACAACTTGA
The DNA here is from genome assembly GCA_903945325.1 of uncultured beta proteobacterium. GTDB lineage: Bacteria > Pseudomonadota > Gammaproteobacteria > Burkholderiales > Burkholderiaceae_C > Allorhodoferax. Next base: position 29,470 of record CAJAVE010000345.1, read on the forward strand.
AGATGCCCTCCAATGGGTGGAGTCCCGTGAGCTGCCGCAGCATCCCGAACGGGAGCCCATGCTCGCGGTCACTGTCGATTTGTCTGCCATGCCGCTGCTGGCGCATGCCAATGTGCACGACATGGATGCCCTGCAGGCGCTGGTATCGACGCGCAGCATACGTTCAGGCAAGAAACTCTTCAAGCCGGGTGGTGGCGATGACGCCCTGTATCTGATTCGCAGTGGCCTGGTGCAGGTACTGGCATCGGTGCAAAAAAAGCAGGATTTTGAGTTGGCAAAGCTTGGCCCCGGCGACGTGCTGTGCAGCAATGGATTTCTCCAGTGCCAGTCTCCCGCACTGGAGGCCGTTGCGGTCACGGACGCGGAGGTCTATGTGGTGTCGCGTGCTGCGCTGGATGCATTGGCCGCCGAGCATGGTGCGGTGGCCACTGCATTGATGGCCGGAAGTGCCCGCAATTTGACCCTTCAACTGGCAAGTGCGATGGAAAACATGCTGGCCTTGCAGGCTTAGCGATGCTAAGCTGTCAGGCATAAGTAGCTGAGAGACAAGTTCCTTCCAATTGGAGCATCACCATGGGTATTGACCGACTAAAAATTGCCACCAAATTGTGGCTTTTCATTGTGATCATCCTGACGCTCTTGACCGCCATTGCGGGAGTAGGGTTGGCACGCAGCGCCAGCATTCTGGCTGAGGGGCGTGCGCAGCAGACCGTCGCCTACAAAATGGTGCAGGTGGCAACCCGCTGGAATGGACTGACCGAGACCAATGCCACGCGCAATCATGCCATCATCATCAGCAATGATCCCGCGATTTCCGCTGCATTCAAGGATGCGGTGACCGCGACCAGCAACGAAATTTCAGAAATGCAGAAGCAACTGGATGCACTGCCTCTGACCGACGCCGACAAAGCGCAATTGGCAAAAATATCCGATTTGCGCAAGAGTGTGATTGCCCTGCGGGAAAAGGCGCGGGCCGCCAGGGCAGACGGCAAGGCCGATGAAGCGTTGCAAATTCTCAACGCCCAGTATCTGCCGGCGATGGCCGCTTATATTGGCGGACAAAAAGAGTTGGTCAAAATGCAGGAGCAACGCGTGATCGATGTGGGTGCCGACACCGAAAACCGGCGCCAGAACAACACCTATGGCATTTTGGTTGGTCTGGTGGTCATTGTTGTATTGATCTCGCTGGGAACTTTTTGGTTGGTACATTCCATCCGCGACCCGCTGGACCAGGCCAACGAGCTTGCGGCACGCATTGCGCAGGGTGACCTGAGCTCCAGTATCAGCACCACACGTGAAGATGAGTTTGGCACGCTGTTGCGCTCGCTGGCGACCATGAATGACTCACTGGGGCGTATGGTTTCACAGGTGCGCATGAGTACCGACAGCATTGCCACGGCCAGCGCCGAGATTGCGCAAGGTAATAACGACCTGGCGCAGCGCACCGAGCAAACATCGAGCAACCTGCAGTCCACAGCGTCCAGCATGGATGCGCTGACGGCCACTGTGCAGCACAGCACCGACAACTCCCGTCAGGCGAGTGCGCTGGCGGCCAGCGCCTCATCGGTCGCCCAGCGCGGCGGGTCGGTGGTCACTCAGGTCGTCACCACCATGCAGGAAATTGATGCCAGCAGCAAGAAAATTGCCGACATCATTGGCGTCATTGACGGTATTGCCTTCCAGACCAACATCCTGGCGCTGAATGCTGCCGTTGAAGCGGCCCGTGCCGGTGAACAGGGCCGTGGGTTTGCCGTGGTGGCCAGCGAAGTGCGTAGTCTGGCCCAGCGCAGTGCAGAAGCGGCCAAAGAAATCAAGGGTCTGATCGACACGTCGGTGGGCAAAGTGGAGTCGGGTACCCGGCTGGTGACCGATGCGGGCGCCACGATGGAAGAAATTGTGCAATCCGTTCGACGCGTGGCCGACGTGATCAGTGAAATCACCGCGGCCGCTACCGAGCAAAGTAGTGGCATTGCCGGCGTGAATCAGGCCATCGGTAACCTGGACCAGATGACGCAGCAAAACGCGGCCTTGGTGGAGGAAAGCGCCGCCGCTGCCGAAAGTTTGCGTGAGCAGGCGGACAGGATGAAGGAGGCGGTGGCCGTGTTCCGGGTTGCACCGCGCCACTCAGCCTGACAATGACACCCATCGCTCGGTGAGCCGAGCGCGCTAGTGAAGCGGCCAGTCCTCAGCCCAGTTCAGCAATCAGTTCGATTTCTACGCAGGCACCCATCGGAATTTGCGCCACACCAAATGCACTGCGCGCGTGTGCGCCTTTCTCGCCAAAGACCTGGCCAAACAGCTCACTGGCGCCATTGGTGACCAGGTGTTGCTCCGTGAAATCTCCAGTCGAGTTGACCAGCGACATGAGCTTGACGATGCGCTTGATGCGGTTGAGGTCGCCGGTGGCGGCGTGCAGGGTTCCCATCAGGTCGATGGCAATGGCGCGCGCAGCGGCCTTGCCTTCTTCGGTGGTCATGTTCTTTCCCAATTGGCCGACCCAGGGTTTGCTATCTTTTTTGGCGATGTGGCCGCTCAAAAACACCAGATTTCCGGTTTGCACGAACGGAACATAGGCTGCCGCAGGCACGGAGACGGGAGGCAGGTCAATGCCCAGGGCGGTAATAGTTTCATAGATGTTCATGTTCGCTTTCAGCTGATTTGTTGGTAAAAATTGCCTCTAGACCCCGTCAAATATGCGCAACCAGCTATCTAAATAATAGCGCCCATAAACTGGGATTGCGACTGTGACTGGGACTGCGATGCGTATTGTGATTGGGATTGGGATTGGGATTGGGATTGTGACTGATTGGGTTCATGCGGCTCTACCGTCACACCCACCGTGAGCGTGTGGTTGGCCCCGCCATGGATCACACCGCGAATGGGTGACACATCGGCGTAGTCGCGCCCCAGCGCCAGAGTGACGTAGTCCTCACCAGGGCTGCCCCAGCCATCGCGGTCGTTGGTGGGGTCAAAGTCACACCAGCGTGTGCTGGCGCAGCCACTGGATGTGTCAGATCGTTCCGGCAAGTCCGGCAAATAGACCGAGACCCAGGCGTGCGACGCGTCGCTTCCCACCAGTCGCGCCTGCCCTGGCGCAGGATGCGTCAACAGGTAGCCGCTGACATAGCGCGCAGGCAGGCCGTAGGCGCGCAGGCAGGCAATCATGATGTGGGCAAAGTCCTGGCACACGCCCTTGCGCTGGGCCAGCGCCTCCAGCGCGGGGGTGTTGACCTGGGTGCTTTGGCTCTCGTAAGTGAAGTCGCGGTGGATGCGTTGCATCAGGTCACGGGCTGCCGCCACCAGTGGAACGCCGGGCACAAAGCTGGGTCGGGCGTAGCCAGCAAAGTCCGGGTGGCGCGGTGCATAGGCCGAGGCAAAAACGAACTCGGCTGCGGAATCAAACGGCTTGTTGGCGCAGTAACGAAAACGCTCACGCACCTGCTCCCACGGCACTGTGCTCTCGGGCATGGCCGCAACCCGGGTGGACACCAGGCTGCGCGCAATCACTTTCAACTGGCTATGCGCGCTTTGTAGCGAGAAAAACTGGCGCGTATTACCGTATACATCCACCGTGGCAACCTGCTGTGCGGGCATGGGTGTGACGTGCAGGCTGTGGCTGAGCAACTTCTGGTTGGCGGTGTTCAAAGGTTGTAAATACGCTACGTGCTGCGCAATGTCCACTGGTGGCGCATAGTCGTAGCAGGTTTCGTGGGTGATGCGCAACTGCATGGTGGGTTGCGCTCAGGCGCCCAGGCTTTGGCCGGAATCGCCGGAGTGGGTGAAGTAGGTAGCGCCAATTTCTTCAGACACATGGAATGCCGCCTCGCTGCAGTCCAGCAGCAATTCGATCAACTGGGAGTAGCAGCCATCGCCATCAGTAGTGCACAGGTCTTCCAGCTGCCATTGGCCGGGGTCGGGCACGCTGTACGACAGCAGGCTGAGTTGGTCTGCCGGGCTGCCTGCCAGTTTGGCAAGGCGTCCGCGCAGGGTGTGCGCTACCCATGCCAGCGAGCGGGGGTTGTCCCGGTCCTGCACCAACAGGTCTACCAGTGCGACGATATCGCGGCTTTGCTGGTACTGGGCGTGGAAGGTAATGGTGCTGTCAAACAGGCTGACCATGGCCTCAAAGCCGCCGGTCTGTTGCACGCTGCCGGTCTCAAAGCCGATGCGCAGGGCAGACGCCAGAAACCCCAGTCGTTCGATGTGGCGGCCAATGCTCAGCAGGCGCCAGCCATCGTCACGGGTCATGCGGTCGGTTTGCAACCCGGTGATGGCGGCCAGGTGGTCACTGGCGGTTTTGAGGGTCGCCAGCGCCTGCACCGATGAATAGTCTGCACTGTGCGCGTGCTCGGCGCAGCTTGCAAAAAAGCGGTCTTCGGCGCGTTGCATCAGGCTCCAGTGCTCCTGTGACAGACGTTCACGCACAGAGGCGCCGGCCAGCCGCACGGCGCGAAGGTTGTATCCGACGCTGGTGGCTTGGTTGTTGCTGCCCAGGCTGGCGATCAGAGAGCGCTCAAACACCCGGCGCGCTTGCACCACGGGTGTGAGCGCGGGCACTCCGGGCAGCACCAGTGTGTTGTTTAACGCCATGCGACCCAGCCATGTCAACAGGGGCTGGGACGACTGGTCCTCTCCGCCCAGGCATTCCAGCACCAGGCGCGCCAGCTGGACCGAGTTTTCAGCCCGCTCGGTGTAACGGCCCAACCAGAATAGATTTTCGGCCGCGCGGCTGGTGACCAGGCGCTTGCGGTGTGCCAGAGTCGATGCTGTCAGTGCCGGTTGCAGCAACGTGGTTTTGTCGACGTTGCTCGTGGTAATGGCCCACACGTCGGCGCTGCTGCCGCCATGCTGCATGGAAGCCACGTCGGCACTGCCCCCGGCCACACGGGCCAGCCCGCCGGGCAACACGCGCCAAGATTGAGGCCCTGTGGATACGGCAAACACCCGCAGCATGACCGAGCGCGGCACGACGTCAGCGGTGTCGGTTTGCCAGGTCGGCATTTGCGACAGCGGCATGTAGGCCTGAATGGTGTGTTCGTCGCTTTGGCGCAGGATGCGGCCCGCCCACTCGTCGCGTTCGCGCGGCATCAGGCTGCGCCCCAGCACTGCATCAAAATTGCCGTGCATGGCGGAGCCAGGGTAGGTGGGTTTGATGGCGTATTCCTGCAAGCGTGGCAGCACTTCCTCCAGCGCCGATCGCTCGCCACACCACCAGGTTGGCAATGCGGGCAGCAGCAACTCTTCACCGAGCAGGTGTTTCGACAGCGCTGGCAGAAAGCCCAGCAAGGCGGGCGACTCCAGAAACGCCGAGCCCGGTGCATTGGCTACCAGCACATTGCCGGCGCGGATCACTTGCAACAAGCCCGGCACGCCCAGCGTGGAGTCAGCGCGCAACTCCAGTGGGTCCAGAAACTGGTCATCCAGCCGCTTGAGCAGGCCATGCACCGGCACCAACCCGCGCAGGGTTTTGAGGAAGAGGTGCTGGTCGCGCACGATCAAGTCGTTGCCTTCAACAAGTGTGATGCCCAGGTAGCGTGCCAAATAGGCGTGCTCAAAATAGGTTTCGTTGTAGGGCCCCGGCGTCAGCAGGGCGATGTGGGCGTCCTGCCCGGCCGAACTCATGGACTTCATACTGTCCATCAGTGCGCGGTAGGTGCCAGCCAGGCGCTGCACCTGTAACTCTTCAAAAGCCTGGGGGAACAGGCGCGACACCGCCAGGCGGTTCTCCAGCAAATAGCCCAGGCCGGACGGCGCCTGTGTGCGCTGCGACACCACCCACCAGTTGCCGTCGGGCCCCCGTGCCAGGTCAAACGCAGCAATGTGCAAATGGGTGCCGCCCACCGGATGCACGCCGTGCATGGCGCGCAGGTAACCCGGGTGACCCTGTACCAAGGCAGGTGGCAACAGACCTTGGGCTACCAGATTCTGTGGTCCGTATACATCGGCCATCAGGCGGTCCAGCAGGCGCACCCGCTGCGACACACCGGTCTCGATTTGCTGCCAGCTGCGTGCCGAAATAATCAGGGGAAACAAGCCCAGCGACCAGGGGCGCTGCGGCCCGTCTTCATCGGCATAGACGTTGTAGGTGACGCCGTTGTCGCGAATCTGGCGGGCGAGGGTGGTGTAGCGCTGGCCTAGCGGACCCAGGCCGTCAGACGCGCAACTTTCGAAGAATTGACCCCAAGCCGCAGTCATTCCAGCATCTGGTGCGACTGATTGCGCAGAATCGGTTTGCCCCAGGGCGCCTGTCGCGGTGCGACCGCGCAATTCGTCAAAGTGCCCAGGCACCGCAGCAAGTGATCGGGCGGCCAGCTCCAGCGCCGACAGTTTTTCAGCGGTCAGGGTCGAAGAAACAGCTTGGGCGTTTTTCACTCTGGAGAGTATGCCGCAAACCCGTCATCCAACTGTGCTGAGTGTGGCGCGCATCAGGCCAACGGCAAGGCATCCATCGCCACGTAAGCGTGCTTGATCCAGGTCTTGACGCGCTGGCGCTCCAGCATGCCCAGTGCGTTGGGACCTGAAGTCGTGTGAATGGCGGCCCAGAAGCTGGCGTTTTGCCGGTCAATTTTGCGCATGCTGGCTTCGTGCAGTTGTGCCAGGTTAATGACCTGTGCGCCCAGTGCCAGTGCCTTTTTCAGCGCGGCGGACTGGTCCAGCTGCGAGAAATCGGTACCGCGCCCCAGGTTCTTGACCACGATGTAGTTAGGCCCCGCGCCATAGGTGTTGACCAGCTTGTCCAGCAGGTCGACCGAGTCTTTGCCAGCGTCGGCGATGTGCCACAGGTTAACGGTGACACCCATGTCGGCTAAGAGCGACAACAGGTCCGAGTCGCGCACCCAGCGCGACAGGGGCGCTGCCGTTTGCGCGGCCAGGTCGACGATGACGTTCTTCAGCTTGCCGTCAACCGGCGGCTCTTCAAAGACGGCAGCAATCTGGTCCAGCCCTTCGTAAGTGTCCACGATCACCGGCGCGGCGTAGTCGGCGTAAAAGCGGGTGAACGAGGTGTGCGAGCGGTCGGTGTCAAAGCCGGTAAAGGGGTGACCCTTGTCAATGAAGTACTGTGCCAATAAGCGCGCAGCGACCGACTTGCCGACCCCGCCTTTTTCGCCGCCGATGAAATTGAGTGATGGCATGTTGTTGTTTTCCGTTAGTTTAAATCGATAAGAGTATCTAGCAAGATGGGTGCCATCGGATTGATGTTCGTCAGGCGTGCCATACTGGGATTTGCCGGGTCGAAGGCTCTGTCAACCGGCCATTGTCGTATTTGCGAGGGGTAATTTTGAAACCATTTTTTCACCGGTTCTGTTTTGGAGCCCGCAAACTGTGTTTTGCAACTGCCCTGCTCGCGTCAGTGGGGGCCATGACCGCCTGCGACAGCCAGCGCATTGCCGAACTGGAGGAGGGCGTTGCCAGCGAGGGCGACGTGCGGATGAAGTTCGGCGAGCCCGAGAAGGTGTGGGACGGCGAAAACGGCGCCCGCATCCTGGAGTACAACCGCCAGCCGGCCGGTGCCAAGAACTACATGATCACCATTGGGCCAGACGGCAAGATGACCGCACTGCGCCAGGTATTGGCGCCCCATGTCTTTGCCAAAATCGTGCCCGGCATGACCATGGAAACGGTGCGCAAAATGCTGGGCAAGCCCATGAAAGTCACTCCGTTTGAGCTGAAGAACGTCTGGCATTACGACTGGCGCTACATGGACGGCCCCAATGTGGGGGACGCCAAAGTTTTCACCGTGGTGTTCAACAGCGATTTGCGCGTGTTGTCTACCGGCTCGGTTGCGGATCCGGCATTGATGCCGAACTAACATCGTCTGGTGCTGACTCCAGGCGAATGTTCTGTGCAATTCGCCACACAACACCACTGGGGTCGAAGAGCGTGAAGTCCCGCATGGCCCAGGGTTGAGTCTCAGGCTCACTGATTTTGACCTTGAAGCGCTCCGTGACCGTCCGCGCTTTTGCATGCCAGGCATCGACATTTTCGACAAGCAGGTGCATTTGACAGTTGGCGGCATGTTCGTGAAGGTAAAAATCCTGAAGCAGGAAGCTCGATGCACCGCAGTGGAAGTAGGCGATGTCTTCAAAGACTGACGCACGGGTGAAACCCAGCGCCTCATAGAACTCCATGGACAACGCGAAGTCCCTCGCTGGTACAAAAGCCTTGATTTCAAAGACGGCGAGGTTATTTGGGTCCATGGGTGACGATGTCAAATGAATGCGCATTTTGAAGGCGCAGGCTTCTGTTGGAGACGATCATTCGTTCAGTTTCTTGTCCTGGGTCTTGGTGTCAAAGTCGCTGGCATCGTGCCGCTCGTGCAACTGCTTGCCCGGTTCACCAAAGGTGCGGTTGACCATGCGACCGCGCTGGGCGGCCGGACGTTGGGCAATCAACTTTGTCCAGCGCAGCACATGTGTGTAGGTCTGAACTTGCAGGAATTCACCTGCTTCGTACAGCTGACCCATGACAAGCGTGCCGTACCAAGGCCAGACGGCCATGTCGGCAATGGTGTACTCCTCTCCCGCCAGGTACTGGCTTTGCGCGAGTCGTTGATCCAGTACATCCAGCTGGCGCTTGACCTCCATCGCGTACCGATCAATCGCATATTCGATCTTGGTCGGTGCGTACGCGTAGAAGTGACCGAACCCACCACCAAGAAACGGCGCACTGCCCATCTGCCAAAACAGCCACGACAGGCATTCGGCACGTTTGGCCGCATCAACAGGAAGAAATGCGCCGAACTTCTCTGCCAGATAGATCAGGATCGCGCCGGATTCAAACACCCTGATCGGCGTTGCGCCACTGCGGTCCACCAACGCCGGAATTTTGGAGTTCGGGTTGACTGAGACGAAGCCGCTACCAAACTGATCACCTTCGTTGATCCGGATCAGCCAGGCGTCGTATTCAGCGCCGGTGTGTCCTGCTGCCAGTAACTCCTCCAGCATGACCGTGACCTTGACACCGTTGGGTGTGCCCAGTGAATACAGTTGCAGTGGATGGCGGCCCACAGGCAGTTCTTTCTCGTGGGTCGCGCCTGCCGTCGGGCGGTTGATGTTGGCAAAGCGACCACCATTTTCCTTGTTGGCAGACCAGATTTTGGGTGGCGTGTAAGGGGATAAATTTTCCATGACAGACATGGTACGGTAAGTTGCAAACTTGCGCTGGGCCTCATCACAGCAGTTTGAGCACCCGGCAATCTTCCAGCGCGCGAACGTCTTTTATGGACAGCAGAGCGGGCACCACCAGCGCGTGCCAGCTCTTGCGCAATCGGCGTAGCGCACCGGGTACCGCGTGCAATCCAACCTGTGGCGCGGTTTGGGCCATAAACAGCTGGTAGACGCCTTCTTTTGCCGCGGCCAGCGTTTTGCTGGCCAGCACGGTTTTATTGGCCACAAGATAGGTCTCCAGGTCGCCAAAGGCCACCAGCATCGGCTTCGCGGGAGGTTTGAAGTCCTTCAGTTGCTGACCGGCCAGCCAGCGCGTGGCATTTTGCGCGGCCAAGGCGCCCATGTCGATAGCGTTATAGGCCTGTTTACCTACCGGCTTTGGCAAGGCTGCGGCATCGCCAATGACAAAAATACTTTGCGCATAGCGACTCTGCAGGTTCTGAGAAACGGGCGCCCAGGTGTGAGGCGGGCGAATCAACTTTGATTCACGCAACAGCGGCGGCGGTGCAAGCCCGGCCGCCCAGATAGTCAGTGCCGAGGGCAGCCGCTTGCCAGAAGCCAGCCAAACGCCTTTTGGCGTGATGCGGCCAACCGGGTCGCCGGTGTGAATCGACACCTTGTGTTCCTTGCATATCTGTCGCAGGTCGGCATCAATCGCCTTGGGAAACCCTGGCATCAGTTGATTGCCAGCCTCGACGATGGCAAACGATAGCTTCGGCCGATCGCGGTAGCGCCGTAACAGCTCGCCCAAGGCCTCAACACCTGAAATGCCGCCTCCGACGACGACGACCTGCAGTTCAGACTGCGTGTGCCGCAGTATGTCGAGCTTTTGCTCAATGGACAGGCTGTCCGCGACGGTTCGAAACGGCCATGTGTAGCGGTCAACACCGGGTATGTGGTAGTCGTTTGTCACGCCCCCCACTGCAACAATGGCAACGTCGTAAGCAAGGGATTCACCAGCGGCAGTCACCACGCGGCGTCGGCGCGCGTCAATGTGTGTCACGCTGTCTTGTATAAAACGATGCCCGGCACGCGCAATGATCTGTGCCCGGTCCAGCTGCAGACCCTGCGGTGTCTTGACACCCGAGAGAATTTCGTGGATGGCCGGAATCCATTCGAAATGCGGCGATGGGTCCACCACCGTCACGTCCATAGCCTTCGGCAATTGAATTGCCGCGGCCAGTCCCGCAAAATTGGCGCCGACGATGACCACTTTATTCCGTTTGACTACCATTGAATGGGTCTCCAACAATGACTGTATGACCAGCTCAGCACAACTAAACCCCAACTGCAGGGTGTACGGCTTTCGCATGGGTGCGCTTGCGATGACGTGCTCGTGCGTTCAAAAAGATGTCCTGCTTATGGGCCGGCAGATTTGGGGGCCTGTGGGTCTTCCCAATAGAAAGCGTTCCAGGAGTCCGCTCCGTCGAGCAGCCGGATTCGTACATCGCCGATCACCTCTGGCTCGAAGTTCCTGACATTCACGCCCATCCTCGTGTACTCCCTGGTGTTCAGCGGTTCCCAGTGTGTGGTGCATCCGCAAATACGGCAGCGTACTGTGCGCAGAGTCCTGTCACCGTGAATGTACTCGTTGGTGCTTTCAGGGTGTCCATGAATCCTGACGGTGCCGACATCGTAGTAGGCCCAGAGCGCGCCGAGTCTTCGACAAATGGAGCAGTTGCAATTGGTGACTTCGGATGGGCGGCTTGGAATCTCAATTCGAATGGCACCGCAGTGACAGGTGGCTTTGAGCATGTATTGGCTCCTGCTGTGATTGCAATAAAAGTTAGCCAAAGGCTACAGCTACCCGCGCTGTAACACGATGCAGTTGAAGTCGGTCGCAAAGATTGCCGGGTCAATGTGACTCTGCGGCCCAGCCGAGCCCTGTATCTGGCTGCCAAAAGCATAGATGGCCAGGGCGCTAGGAAACCGAGCGAGGATTGCCGACACAACGGGGCTCCGTGGGGCGAGCAGTGGGGCAATGGTTGAAGGCATGTTGGGATTATGCCGTTAGGGTAGCCAGGTGCAATTGGGGGCCACGGCCCATCGCGACCACCGTCGTGAGCTGTCGGGATGACATGGGCAGTCTGTTAAGTTACTACTCTTTTTATAGCTGCTTGCGCATATTTCACGGGGGCTGCAGGTTGATTTTGCGTAATTTTTCTTGGAAAAAACGGCAAGAGTCAGGATTCCGAATGGTGGTTGAAGACTCAAAGCGGGTGCAAAGATTTGGGATCTGCATGGTCCAAACCGGCCGTTGGAAACCGTAAGTCGGCCGGCAGCTTTGGGGCGACTATTTCCTTAGAGCGGGTACTTCCAGGGCCAACAGCGGTCAGAAGCGACGCTCCAGATAGTCTAGTTTAGTCAGTGTTCATTCGTGTCGCGCAGCTCACGCTGATCCCCTTTGATTGCGCGAAGGAAGCCTTGTCCTTCGGCATTTCGAGGTCAAACATCCCAGATCCGAATCCCGATCCATCCGTGAACTAGTAACCAAGCGAGTACTATCATGGCGAGTGTCCATTGAATCAAGGCAATCCAGCCTTTGAAGCGATTGCCGACATGTATCGCTTGCCTTCCATGCCATAGCACGCACCCGACTGTAAGCACGATTGCGGGCGCTGCGATGGACAGAAAGAAGACCACGTATCCCAGGAACGTTGGTCGCCCAAGCAGGTTGATGTCGCCTGAGGCCAGCATCGCAAGTACGCTCGCTGGCACAGCAACTGCACAGGCCAGAGCAAGCGACGGCGCAAAACGAAACAAAGCACTCCCCCGGGTGGCAAACCGGCCCTTCGCCCAATCACGCAGCCAAAAAGGGAATTGCAGGAAGCTGATGAAAAGCGAGGCGACCACCAGTGCGCTTATAGTCAGTTTTGTCAACATCTCCCAGCGCGGAACCCGGCGTTTGGTGCCATCTGTTGTGTGAACCCATACGCCGCTGGGAGTTTCGGTGAACAGTAGCCCAGGCGCAACGCTGTCGACTCTTTGAAACAGGCCATTGCCTTGGTGATGCCAGCGTGCACGCTCGAACAGCAGTACATCACCTTCGAAAACGGCGCCCGCCCATTGCGTGACGCCGATCACAGCGCGCAGTAGTTCCTGCCGCGGCGTCGTACTTTGGTATTGGCCAGCCCAGGCCGCGCGCTGCTCAGGAGTAACAGTAAGACTGCCGACGACAACTGGTGGCAGGTCGCGCTCCAGATAGTTGCGGATATGCGCTGCCGCTTCTATTGCGGCATCCGAAGCTTTGTTGGCCATGACAACGTACCCGGCGCCAATCTCGGATGAGTAAGCGAATCGAGCAACAAACCCGTCGATGCTGCCGTCGTGTCCGTGGAACATGACTCGACCATTTGCGTCAGGGCGTAAGCCCAGCCCCCACCCGATAGAAGCACCTGCTCGAGCCGCAACTGAGGTCGCAGCCATTTCCATGCGCGCCACGGATTCGCGGCTTATCACGCGTCGACCATCGATCTCGCCGCGCCCGAGCATAAGCATTGGCAAACGTGCGAGGTCTGTAGCGCTTGCACTCAATGATCCGCTTGGCCTGCCCGGCGTTTCGGCGAAGGGTTCCGGAGTGGTCCCATCCTCCTGGTAACTCTTGGCAAGTTGATTCGCTTGCGATGCATCCCGACCCCACCGCGCGGTCGGCATCCCTAAGGGACCGGTGATAGTGGTGGTCATGAATTGTTCGAAGTCTTGCCCGCTCGCCACTTCAATAGCACGACCAGCTATCACGGGGCCTGCATTGCTATAGGATGTGCCGTGGCCCGGTGGCCAGCGGAGTTCATAGGGCCCAAACAACGGTACGGCTTGCGTGAGAGTGATTTCACGGCCTTCGATAAGGTAGTGACGAAAACGTATATCGTCCAACCCTGAGGTGTGCTCGAGCAAGTTGGCGAGCCGCACCGGATACCGATCTGCCCAACGGTTGCGTACCCGCCACTCCGGCAATAGTGTCAGCACAGGGCTATCGAGTTTCAGGCGATCTTGCTCTACCAGATGCATGATGCCGAGTGCCGTGAAACTTTTACTTACCGAGCCCGCCCGAAAGATGGTGTCGGCCGTGACCGGCCGACCAGTGGCGACATCCGCGACGCCATAACTCCGGCTAAACACAATTTTCCCCTGTTCAATCACCACGACCGCCGCGCCGGGCACGTTGTCGGCAGCGAGCGCGCCCTTAACTGCCGAGTCCAATGCTGCAAGGGTCTTTGGCGAGTCGACCTTTGGGATCGCAAATGGCTCACTAGCCTTCAACGGCAGGCTTGCCGCGAGGAGGATGGGAACAAACAGGCGCAGCGCTAGATTGTGCATTTGGTGAGAAAAAATAGGAATGACTCAATCTACCCGCAGCCAACAGTCTTGTCTGAGTCTGGGCGACAGATTGCGGAGCGATGTCCCTCAGTTGCAGGCACTACACCGGCAATAGACTCATAGCGGCTGCTCACCGCGCCCACAGAATAGACAACGGATGAGGGCAAGCCGACTTTGGTTTTCGCCGGAAGCCGACCTTCGCTCCCCATCGCCAAAACTCCGAAGCATTGGTCGTTTGCGGGCGTGTGTACGGCTGACATGGCCGTACAGTTGGTACTCTTCCTGCGCTGATACGGTGTGTTCCTGCAAAAAAGCCACCGCATCGGGTGGCTTTCGAAAAGGCGGCTGAATTGTCTAGGGCTACGGTGAATAAGTAGAGGCGAAACGCTGAGCCCGTTGCAAGCTGAGGCAGTTTTTCATTTTTCAGCCGATTTGACGTCGTTTTTCGGCCGTACTGGACTGGTTTCAGGGCTCTTTGCCCTTGTTTCTCGCCTC
>CAJAVE010000346.1 GCA_903945325.1 uncultured beta proteobacterium
ACCGTTTTTACCGCTACACCGGCCTGGCCAGCGGCCACAAGACCCAACTGGCACCCACCAATGGCGCCATGGGCTACGGCGTGCCAGCCGGGATTGCGGCGGCCATCACCAGCAAAGCCAGTGCAGATGCAGTGGGCCAGGACAGGGTGGTGTTCACCATTGCGGGTGACGGCGACTTTCTGATGAACGGCCAGGAGCTGGCCACCGCCGTGCAGTACGGTGCCAAGACCATCATCCTGCTGCTCAACAACGGGATGTACGGCACCATCCGCATGCACCAGGAGCGCGAGTACCCGCAGCGCGTGGCGGGCACGGCCCTGCACAACCCCGACTTTGCCGCGCTGGCCCGAGCCTACGGCTATGCCGGGGTGCGCATCCAGCGCAGTGCGGACTTTGAAGCCGAGCTGCTGGCCGCGCTGGCACGGCCAGAGGGTACCTTGATCGAGGTGATGCTGGAGCCCGAACTCATCAGCACCCGGGGCACTCTCGCGGGAATTACGCAGGCGGCTCTGCGGAGCTGAGTGGCTTGGTCAAGTGGCGAATTGCTATTAAATATATAGCTGCTTGCGCACATTTCACGGGGTCTAGAGCCCGTTTTGACCACTAATTCGGAAAACGGAACACTGCTGCGCTACGTTCCAGGTTGCGGCTCTCCGATGCCAATACTTGTGCTGAGGCTGCGGCTTGCGCGGCGATGGGCACGTTTTGCTGGGTCGCCGCATCGATCTGCGCGACCAGCATCGCCACGTGGTCGATGGCAATACCCTGCTCACTGGAGGAGTGGGCAATGTCCTGAACAATGGTCTCCAGGTTTTTGACTGCGCTGCATGGCAAATAGCGCAGCCCTTAACTCGGCGGTCTCATTACGGCCTTTGGGTTTGATGTGGTAGTTGAGCGCGCCCACCGAAATTTGCTTGGACGCCGAAACGGCCAGTTGAATTGGTCTGACCATGCTGCGGCTCAGGCGCAGTCCAAAATAGCTAGACGCCGCCGCTCCGACAAGGATCGCCAGCAGAGACTCCAGTCGCACTAACTGGTAGTCCGACTCCGCTTCTTTTAGCGCCAATTTGGAATTCACGTCTTGCGTGGCAATTTGCTCGTCAATGTTGGCGCTGAGGTCCAAAAACTGGGATTTCAGAACATCGACATAAATTTTCTTTAGTGCTACGGTGTCATTGCTTTTCAATGCGGCTAGAGCGGGTTTGATGGCCTCACTTTGGTACTTGGCGTTTTTGGCCTCAAATGCGTTCTGGACCTTTTTCTCGTTTTCTTCATGTCCGATAGTCAGGTAGGTCTTCCAGATTGGACGAATGCAATCCCTTGAGTCCAATCAGCCCGATGGTGACGGCCACCATCACCATCACCATCATGCCAATCAGCACCTTCATGCGCCCGGCAATCTTCATGCCCATCAACCCCTCCCACACCCCCCTGGCACCTGCATGAACCAACCAGCCGCGCTCGACTTTCAGGCGATCGGCATTGCCCTTTTGAATCAGTAGTGTCCCAACATTATTTGGCATTTCGGATGCTGATTGCCGTACAAGTTCGAAAATTGCGGCGGTTGCTCACACAAATTCGTTTGCCCGGCGGGATGGCCCATGCCATGAAACAATGAAGATCCGAATCAGCGAAATACTGTGACCACACGCCTCACCACCATCAACGGCATCGCCTTGGGACGGACCCACGCGCGGCGGTTACGCGACGTCTACCGCTCGGCCGGATGGCCCAGTCTGGACAGTGTGGAGGTCGAGTTGCTGGCTGCCGGTTTGTTGCAGCGCGTCGAGGAGTCCAGCGGCCATGAAAAAGTGCGCCTGTCGGATGCCGGCATAGCGTTCCTGGCGCAGGCATTTCATGCCAACCGGCAGGCCATGTCAGCGCATGACACGCTGGTGCAGCGGGTTGCGCAAGCCATGCTGCGTGACGGTCGCATCGTCTGGACCGACCTGAGCATTCGCGCCCGGTTACCCAGCCAGCCCGATGAAGCCACGCGCTGGAAAATCTGCATGCCGGATGTCTTTTCCATCCGCAACACCACCGTGGCTGGATACCTGGAGCCTGTCGTACATGAGATCAAGGTCAGCCGCGCCGACCTGCTGGGCGACCTCAAGTCCAGGGACAAGCGCGACAGTTATCTGGATGCCGGTGGCCAGTGCTGGTATGTGCTGGGCTGTGACCGCAAGGGTAAACCGATAGCGGACGCCGATGAGGTGCCCATTGAATGTGGCGTGATGGTTTTGCAGGGGGACAACCTGGAGGTGGCGCGCAACGCGCCAAAGCGCGCCGTGGCCGATTTGCCGTTCGCCCTGTGGATGGTGCTGGCGAAAGCCACGCCCCTGCGCGCCAGCACCGATTTGGGTAGTGATGGCCCCGATCAGACCATGCTGCAGGAGCAACCCGCCCTGCTGCCACCGCCATGAGTGACACTTACTCTATATCAGTGCGCGCCCTGTGCGAATTTGCGGCCAAAGAAGGTGACCTGGACTTGCGTTTCACGCCGTCGCCCAGCGCACAACAAGGGCGCGAAGGCCATCAACTGGTGGCCAGTCGCCGACCCCCAGGTCACGAGGCCGAGGTCAAGCTCACTGGCTGCTACCAAAACTTGCTGGTCAACGGCAGGGCCGATGGCTTTGACGCCGCGCGCAACGTGCTGGAAGAGGTCAAGACCTTTCGTGGCGCGGTGGCCGCCATCGCATCCAACCACAGTGCCCTGCACTGGGCGCAACTCAAAGTTTATGGTTGGCTGATGTGCCAGAGTCGTACTTTGGAGCACATCACCTTGACCCTGGTGTACTTTGACGTGGTGAACCAAAGCGAGCATCCGTTCAGCGAAGACTTTGCAGCGACGGACTTGCAGGTTTTTTTTGACGCCTTGTGTGCGCGCTTTCTGGGATGGGCACAGTCCGAGTTGGCCCATCGCGAAAGGCGCGATGCGGCACTCAGTGCGCTGGAATTTCCGCAGTTACCTTTTCGGGCCGGCCAGCGCGACATGGCCGCCGGTGTGTACCGCGCCTGTCTGCAGTCGCGGCCCCTGCTGGTGCAGGCTCCCACCGGCATTGGCAAAACCATGGGCACCCTGTACCCAGCGTTGCGAGCCATTCCCGAGCGCGGGTTGGACAAGGTCATCTTTCTGACCGCCAAAACACCCGGTCGACAGGTGGCGCTGCAAGCTCTGCAAACGGTATGTGCTGTGTCGGCAGGCGTTGGCGCAAATCTGCGGGTACTGGAACTGGTGGCGCGCGACAAAAGCTGCGAGAACCCCGACAAGGCCTGCCACGGACAGTCCTGCCCATTGGCACAGGGCTTTTATGACCGTCTGCCCATTGCGCGGCAGGCTGCCGTGCGACAGGGCTGGCTGGACCAGCGTGCTTTGCGAGATGTGGCGCTGTCACACAGCGTCTGCCCCTACTACTTGGGTCATGAAATGGTGCGCTGGGCTGATGTGGTGGTGGGAGACTACAACTACTACTTCGACCGCAGTGCCATGCTCTATGCTCAGATGGTCAACCACAACTGGCGAGTCAGTGTGCTGGTAGACGAGGCGCACAACCTCTATAGCCGCGCCTGCAGCATGTACAGCGCCACACTGACCGAGGCCGACACCGTGAACGCGCACAGCCAAGTGCCACCCATGCTGCGCCCCCGCGTAGTCGAGTTGCTGAACCATTGGCAACTGGTGGTGTTGGCGGCACAGAGGCAGGAGCCGACGACTGGCTGGCGTTTGCTCATGGAGGTGCCACCGGACTGGCTGCGCGGTCTGCAGCGATTCAACAGTGCAGTGGGCGAGTACCTGAACGACCACGCAGCCGAGGCTCCCGGCGCATGGCTAACGTTTTACTTCCAGACACTGGCATTTGCCAACCTGGCAGAGGAGTTTGGAGAGCATTCCCTGTGTGAACTGGTCTGCCCGGCCGAGGTGCAAGCTGCGACCCTCACCCTGCGCAACATCGTGCCTGGCCACTTCATTGCGCCACGGGTGGCTGCTGCCGATTCCATGGTGCTGTTTTCGGCCACGCTGAACCCGACCGACTACTACACCAACTTGCTGGGCTTGCCCGACACCACCCAGCGGGTGAATGTGGCGAGTCCATTTGCGCAAAAGCAATTGACCGTCGTCATCAAGCCGCTTTCGACCCGGCGGGATGACAGGTTTGCCACTCTTGATGCGTTGGTCGACGTCCTGGCTGAGCAGTTCGCCACACAAAGCGGCAACTACCTGGCCTTCTTCAGCAGCTTTGACTACCTGGAACTGGCACTGCAACGTCTGCAACTGCGCCACCCGGGCGTGCCTGTGTGGGCGCAGCAGCGCCAGATGGGCGAGGCCAGTCGTCACGCTTTTTTGCAGCAGTTTGACGCCGCCGGGCAAGGGATAGGCTTCGCGGTGCTGGGCGGCGTGTTTGGCGAGGGTGTGGATTTGCCGGGCCAGCGACTCATCGGCGCCTTCATTGCCACGCTGGGTCTGCCGCAGTTTGACGAGGTGAACCAGGCCATTTGCCAGCGCATGCAGGCGCGCTTTGGTCGCGGCTACGACTACACCTACGTCTACCCCGGCTTGCAAAAAGTGGTGCAAGCCGCCGGGCGGGTGATCCGAACCCACAACGATACGGGCACGGTGCTGCTGATGGATGAGCGCTATCGGGAGTACCGCTATCGCCAGTTGCTGCCCGACTGGTGGAGGCTTTCCCCATGAATTACCGATTAGACTAGGCTCAAGGAGTCATCACTATGGCAGGCGTATTCGGCAAAGATCCCAACATGAAGAAAAGCAACCACGCGGAACTCGAAAGGGTCAACGCGGAACGCAAGCGCAAGCTGGCAGAGGCTGCAGTCAAATTCAATCAGAAGAAAGCAGTTCCCAACGGCGGCGAAAGGGCACCGAAGTAGCACTTCACCGCGAAGGGGATGCACCGATCAAGGCGTCATAGTCATGGTGGAAACCGCATGCGACTTGACCTGCTCGGGGTTGAACCACCAGGCACCGCGCTGGCCGGCAACCCATTGCTTGGCCTGGTCATTCTGGTGGCTCTGGAAGTGGCGCTCGCTCACACCACCGGCCAGCACGGCATTGATCTTGTCGGGGTCGCCGAAGTCCACCACCACTTGCATGGATGCAAAAAAGGCGATGTCAAAAGGCTTCTGGAAGTCGTACACACCGCGGTTGAGCGTTTCACCGCTGCCAGAGCGCTCCACTGCAAAGCCGCCCACTAATTCTTGCCCTGGTCCCTTGCGGCGCAACGGGCTGACAAAGCGCAGCATATGGGCCTTGCTCCATCGCCAGGCGTTCACGTCCTTACCCTGCAATTGCTCCAGCATGGCGCGTGCACGCGGTGCGGCAGACCGGATCACATCCGGCAGGGTTTCGCGCTTGTCTTTGGTGGCGATGTCGTCAAACCAGATGCTGTCGGGTGTCTTGAGCAATGCGTCAAAGCGTTGCTGCCAGAAGTACCAGGTCGAGAGCATGTCCTTGGTGGTGCTTTCACCCAGCTCGTCAGTGAAGGTACCCAGGGCGATTTCCCGGTAAAGGGCCTGGTAGATGAGGGGCGCGGCTTCGTCGCCCCGGTCCACGCCATCCCACTTTTCAAGCAAGGCTGCAAAGTCGGCCTGGGCCGGGTCTGCCTTCAGTGCCGCGACGATGGCCGGGCGCAGCGCATCGCTTTGCAGGTTGCGGTTGTCGTCCATCAGCGCCCAGTGGTCTTGCACCGTCATTTTTTGCGTGCCGCCCAGTACCTGGCCCATGCGGGCGTAGCGGTAGCTGGGTGCTACGTAATTCGTGTAGTACCAGGGGTAGTTGTCCGGGCGGGTGTCGTGGTTGGCGGTGCCGACCCAGCCGCGCGCCGGGTTGCTCATGCCGGGCATGCGATCTTTGGGAATCCAGCCGGTCCAGTCGTCCGAGCCGTCTGCGGCGGGCAGGCGCGGGAAACCACCATCGGCCCCTTTGCGGATGGGCACGGCGCCCGTGGCACGCTGGGCGATATTGCCCTGGTCGTCACCAAATACAAAATTGAACAACATCAGGTCGATCTTCTGCACCTCCTGGTCAAAGGCAGCAGCATTGGGCGCGGTCAGCAGGTTTTCCACGCCAATCTGGGGGGCCAGTACTTCGGCATCGGTAGAGCGCAGCACCAGCACCTTGTCGCCCTTGGGTCCAAGCCCTTCATGGTCGCTAATGACGGGGCCGCGCACTGTCGTGCGGATCTTCAGTTCGTGGTTGCGCACGCCGCCTTCAGCGGCCTTGTCCTTGATGCGAATGGTCTCGGTGATAACACCAAACGGCAAGCTGTTGCCCCCACTCAGGTAGTGTGTGGGGTCTTTGGGGTCCACGGTTTCAATGTACAGGTCCTGCACGTCGCCATAGGCATTGGTTACCCCAAAGGCCACATGCTGGGTGCGGCCCACCAGAATGCCGGGCATACCCGGCAGCGCGGCACCCACGGCCTGGATGCCGGGCGCGAACAGGCCCACCGGATGCCATGTGCCGGGCAGGATGCGGTTATCCAGGTGCGGGTCGTTGGCGACCATGGCTTTGCCGGACGCCGTGCGACCGGGTCCCACGGCCCAGTTGTTGGAGCCCAGGCCCTGGTGGTTCAGGGTCTCGGGGGCAATGGCCAGTTGCTTCCAGTCCACGCCCAACTGCGCCCAGTCGGAGCGATGGCGATCTGGCGTGGCGTGGGCGGTTTTGGCTGACCAGTCCGGGCTGCTGGTGAGTGGAAAGATGGCCTGAGCCCGCTCAAAGCCCAATGCGTCGATGAGCTTTTGCGCCACCACTTCGGCCTTGAAGTTGGTGGAGTGGGTGTAGTGCACATAGTGGACCAGGGTGACGAGGTCGGCCACGGTCCACGGGCTGGGTTGCAGTCCCACCAGTTTGAATTCAACCGGGTGGTCACTGGCATTGCCGGTGATGTAGGCATTCATGCCATCCACATAGTTCTGGAAAAAGGCCCGGGAAGCCTCAGACAGCCTGGCTGCATGCTTTTCGCCGTTGCGCTGTATGCCGAGCACGCGCATGCGGATGTCGCTGGGCAGGGTCTCTGCTCCCAGAGTGGCTGCCAGTTCACCGCGCCAGGTGGCGCGAAACAGCTCGGCCTGGAACAGGCGGTGCTGTGCAGTGACAAAACCCTGTGCCTTGATCAGGTCGGGCGTGTTTTCGGCAAAGATGTAGGGCACACCCGCCGCATCGCGCAGCACTTTGACCGAACCCTTGAGGCCACTGAGCTGCAGCGTTCCATCGACTTGGGTCTTCCCCGCACTGCGCAGTTTGAAATACCCGGCACCTGCGCCAAAAACCGCAAGTACCAGCAGGCCCAGTGCTGTGCGTTTGAATAGTCTGGAAGCAGACAGCGACATAGGAGAGTCCTCTAAACAGGGGAGAAAAAATGCAACTCGAGAATCAAACTGACCTTAGCATGGAGACAAACCCCAGCCGATTGGTAAAAACGCGAGGTAGCGCAAAGAAACAAAAGAGGCCGGTAAAGACCGGCCCCCGTGATGCGAACCCAGTGCGGGTTGTGATTACTTCATGTCCACGCCATAAAAGGTGTGGCGCCCAAACGGGCTCAGCTTGAAGTCAATGACTTCCTTGCGCACGGGCTTCAGCTGCACCGCGTGGGCAATGGTGAACCAGGGCGCCTGCTCCTTGAAGATGACCTGGGCTTTCTCGTACAGCTTGGTGCGCTCGGCCGGGTTGGAGACCACTTTGGCTTTTTGAACGATCTCTTCAAATGGTTGGTAGCAGAACTTGGCCACATTGGAGCCATTGGTCTTGGCCGAATCGCAGCCCAGCAGAGTGTTCAGGAAGTTATCAGGATCACCGTTGTCGCCGGTCCAGCCCAGCATGCCCATCTGGTGTTCACCTGCTTGCATGCGCTTGCGGTACTCGCCCCACTCAAAACTCTTGATCTCGGCCTTGACGCCGATCTTGGCCAGATCGGCCTGCATCAGCTCTGCAATGCGCTTGGCATTGGGGTTGTAGGGGCGCTGCACCGGCATAGCCCACAAGTCAGTAGTGAATCCGTTGGGGTAGCCGGCGGCAGCCAAGGCTTTCTTTGCGGCTGTGGGGTCAAATGCATCGTCCTTGATGGATTTGTTGTACGACCATTGCGTCGGTGGAATGGGGTTGGTAGCCGCCACACCGGTGCTCAGGTAAACGGCCGACACAATGGCCTTCTTGTCGATAGCCATGTTGATGGCCTTGCGCACACGCACGTCGTCAAACGGCTTCTTGGTGGTGTTGTAGGCCAGGTAGCCGATGTTCAGGCCCGGCTGTTCCAGCACCGTGACATTGGCGTCCTTGCGGATGGCGTCCAGGTCGGCCGGGTTGGGGTAGGGCATGACATGGCATTCACCCTTTTGCAGCTTGGCCCAACGTACCGACGCATCGGGTGTGATGGAAAAAATCAGGTCGTCAATCTTGGCTTTGCCAGCCCAGTAGTCGGGGAAAGCCTTGAAGCGGATCAACGCGTCCTTCTGGTACTGGATCATCATGAACGGGCCGGTGCCAATAGGCTCCTGGTCCAGCTTCTCAGGTGTGCCCGCCTTGAGCATCGCAATGGCGTATTCCTTGGACTGGATACCCGCGTACTCCATGGCCAGGTTGGACAGGAAAGGCGCTTCAGGCTTGTTCAGCGTGATCTTGACCGTGTATTCATCCACCTTGTCCACTGATTTCAGCAGCTTGGGCATGCCCATGTCGTTGAAGTAAGAGTGGTTGGAGCTGGTTACTTTGAAGTAGGGGTCGTTCTCTTTCCACTGCCGCTCAATGGCGAACATGAAGTCGTCGGCGTTGAACTCGCGGGTGGGCTTGAAGTTTTTGTTGGAATGCCACTTCACACCCTTGCGCAGGTGGAAGGTGTACTCCATTCCATCCTTGGACACGGTCCAGCTCTCGGCCAGCCCGGGCACCACCTTGGTGCCTCCGCGTTCAAAGTCGACGATGCGACCGTAGATCTGCGAGTTGGCATCGAACGAAGTTCCGGTGGTATTGATGCCGGGGTAGAAATTCTCGGGGCTGCCTTCGGAGCAGAAGACCAAAGTCTTGGCAGCAACAGGTGTTAGAGCCAGGATCGCCGGGAGCGCTACTGCGCAAATCAAAGCACTTTTTGTCAGACGCAGTTTGCGACGCGAGAGAGAAATCGTCATCAGAAAAACTCCATAAAAACGGCCATGTTACGCCATTGAGGAGCCCCTCTGTATTGGGGTTCTTACCGGGCTTCGGAGTGCGATGCCAGGCGTTCGGCCTCGAAGCACGCGACCAGACGTCCCTCCAATTCCTGCAAGGCAGGGCGCTCGCCGCGACACTGTGACGTGGCGTGCGGGCAGCGGGTGGAAAACACACAGCCAACCGGTGGATTCAGGGGCGATGGCAACTCGCCTTTGAGCACGGTGCGCTGCTGCGCCGGGGCACTGCCCGCCAACCCGGGTGTCGAGGCCAGCAGCGCTTGTGTGTAGGGGTGCAGCGGGCGGTTGAAGATGGCATTTTTTTCGCCATGCTCCACCGTGTGGCCCAGGTACATGACCAGCACATCGTGCGCAATATGGCGCACCACA
>CAJAVE010000347.1 GCA_903945325.1 uncultured beta proteobacterium
CCGTTTCGAGCACTTACTGCTTCCCCCAGAATGCCCAAATACTCAATTCTGTCCACGATGTCTTCGTTTGGAAGTGGTCCTTGTGCGTGAAGTGCCAACGCGTCGCGCCGGCCTTTCGCAGAGTCACCCGTCGTCAAAATCCTGCTGTATGCCTCACAGGCATACGCGAATGTTTCCCGTTTGGCGTAGTGGATGTTGAGTAGGGCGTGGCGTGTGCGGGTTTCTGGCAAGCCAATGGTGCAGCGTCTGCAGTTGTGAAAGACATGTGCTGCCTCGTGGACTAGATAGTCTGCGAAGGGGTCATCGCCTGGCTCTGTGAGGTAGTCAAGGCTGAGGTAGCAACTGGTTTCCTGGCTGAGTCCGACAATCGACGGTGCTTCAGAAGACAAGGGTTTGGCCCCGCGCTGAAGCAAATATATATTGGCCAGATCCCACGTTGTGTGCAGCCAGGGCGAGTCGCTCAAAACGCACTCGATGTTCTCGGGCGTCAAAAAGATGACTGATGCCTCCAGTGTCTTCATAACGATAGCCCGCTCAACCTGCGGGAACAGGCCATTGACCATCGGCAGCACTTTGGCGCGCGTCAGTGCCGCCAGGTCGCTGATAGGTGGTGTCGGCAACTGTGCAACGCGTGGTGCTCTTTTGAGCACGGCCGCAATGAGCCCCTCTCGCATCGCGCTATCGGCGTTGGTCAGGGCCTCCACGAAGTTCTGCCCCGGCCAATTCCGGTCATTGGGATCGTAGTCGCCTGTTTTAACGTAGTTCTTGATCGCCGCTTTGTTGGCGGCACTGAGTTTTTCCATCACTTGATTCTCACTGAAGATTCAGTGTGGCTCGGAGAGGCCAGTAGCTGTATGCAATTGCAGCGTAGCAGTGTCATCCCATGCGCCTCGGGACCGCGAAGATTGGCTTCCCAACGCAGGATGAATCGTTGCCGGCAATGACTGGCGGGAGTGAACGGGCGTCGTTGCGTTGGGACCTTACCAGGAAGCAACCATGAGCCACGATATTGATGATTCGACCGGACAACCTGCCATGGCCTATGTAGGCGAAGAGCCTTGGCACGGACTCGGAGAGAAGCTTCCAGCCGGACAGTCCATCGACGTTTGGAAGCAGGCGGCCAGACTGGATTGGACGATCCAGATGGTGCCAGTGCAGTACCAGTTTGAGGGTAGAGGTCGGGTGATGCCGGAGCGTTTCGTCTTGACCCGTAATGACACGGGTGGTGCGTTGTCGGTCGTATCTGGCGATTACCAGGTTGTGCAGCCAGCAGAGGTGCTGGAGTTCTACCGGGATCTTGTGGCGCAACGGCATTACACCTTGGAGACTGCCGGCGCACTGGATGGCGGCCGCAAGGTGTGGGCATTGGCAAAGACAGGGATGGTGGCCAATGTTGGCGGAAATGCTGCCGACCAACTGGGCGCTTACGTGTTGCTGGCTACCTCTTGCGACAAGTCCTTGGCCACCACGGTCTCGTTCACCAGTATCAGGGTGGTTTGCCAGAACACCCTTGGGTTTGCGTTTAACGATATGTCCGCAAATCGGCGTAAACATATCAAAGTGGAGCACAGCAAAAAATTTGACCATGAAAGTGTCAAAGAGTCGCTCGGCTTGATTGACGAAGCCTGGTCGAACTTCCTCGCACGGGTCAATCCGATGGCCTCGCTTGGTTTGTCTGATTCATTGGCGCAGAGCTTTTTTGAGAGCCTATTCGCTTCAGCTGATGCTTCGGGTGGGAAGCCGATATCAGCCACCAAAAGCAGGGAGGTCCACCAGATGATGTCCCTGTACAAGTCAGCTCACGGGCAGGGCCTTGCTACCGCCAAGGGAACACTGTGGGGTGCGGTCAATGCGGTCACGTATTACACCGACCATGTGCGGTCTGCGAAGACTACGGAGCGAATTGATAGCGCATGGTTCGGTAGCGGAGCAGCGTTGAAAGCACTTGCATGGCTTCGCGCAGAAGAGTTGATGGACAAGTCGGCCACTCGTTGAATTCCTAAGATTTGCAAATTCAAAATTTATTGATACACTAACGGTGTATTAAATAGGTGGCTTAAATGAATTTGTATGTCCAACCCTGATCAGCACACCCTCAATGAGCTTTGTGTTCTGGCTGATCTGCCGGTCCGAACAGTGCGTTATTACGTTCAGAACGGTCTGGTGGATAAGCCGCACGGTGAAACAAGGGCAGCACGGTATGGCGCAAGGCAACTCGAGCAAGTCCTTCTCATTAAGAAATGGACGGCTGCAGGTGTGTCGCTAGACCGCATCCGTGAGCTGCT
This sequence comes from uncultured beta proteobacterium, assembly GCA_903945325.1. Classification (GTDB taxonomy): domain Bacteria; phylum Pseudomonadota; class Gammaproteobacteria; order Burkholderiales; family Burkholderiaceae_C; genus Allorhodoferax. The sequence goes on from CAJAVE010000347.1 coordinate 2,286, forward strand.
GCAGGGAGAAGAGGCGCCAGTGCCAGCGCGTGTCAGGAAGGCCGGGTCGGTTGAGGTGTGGAGCCATCTGCATGTGGCAGACGGCCTGGAGGTGGCGATCGAGCCTGGTAGGGCGCAGTTGTCGCCCGAACAGGTTCGGGCTTTTACGCGGGGTGTCATGGCCCTCTACGCATCGCTTACGGATGCAACGGCACCGGAGTAGGCCACTACGGTTGCGAAGATTCAAAAATTTCAGTTGTCACACAAAAGGGGAAAAAGAAATGAATGCATTGCGTCAAGCGGAAATTTTATGCGACGGTGATAAGGACCTCATGCTCTTGGGCGTAAAAGCCAACGGCGCGATCAAGGGGCGCTTGCTGGCCATGAGCCTGCAACAACGCTTTCGCAACGCCAGCGAAATCAATACCGAGATTACCTATACCTTCCCGCTGCCATTTGGTGCGGTGCTGATGGGTGTGGATGTGGAACTCAACGGTAAGCAGCTCAAAGGTGAAGTCACAGCCAGAAGTACCGCTCGTGCCCGCTATGAGGAGGCGATATCAGAGGGAAACTCGAGCATCATGCTGGAGCGAAATGCGGATCACAGCTACACGCTCGAATTGGGCAACCTGATGGCCCGTGAAGAATGCAGCATCACCGTGCGCTATGCACAGGTGCTGCAGTTGGACCACGGCCAGATCAGGCTCATGCTACCCACCACGATTGCGCCACGCTACGGCAACCCGATCACCCAGGGTGGGTTGCAGCCGCACCAGACCACGGTGACAGACATCACAGCCGAATACCCGTTTGACATTAGTCTGACCCTTTACGGCGACCTCGCCAAAGCCAATGTGGCCTCACCAAGCCATAAAACCGGCTATCACCCCAACGGCGATGAGTTGGTGGTGCGATTGGCCCAGCGCGGTTCATTGGACCGGGATTTCATTCTCTCCATTAGCGAACTGCA
>CAJAVE010000348.1 GCA_903945325.1 uncultured beta proteobacterium
CAGTGCCCCTAGCAAAAGGATCGCAAAAAGGGGGGCACTGAATTTGGGCATGGCCGGGGCAAATCAGAACCGGTAGGCCAAGCCGCTGGTAAGAGTGAGTTGATCCGCATTGTCAACCAGGGGGCTGGCAGCGGCATCACCCAGCAGGCGCGATGCCCGCACGGTTGAGACCAGCAACCATGACGGCGTCAAGAACCACTTCCAGCGCAGATCGAGATGCACGTCTTTGACGCCGCCAGCGGGGCTGTATTGGCGGTTGTCGCTGCGTAGCGCCTGCGCTGCGGTGACGCCAAAGTAGGCCTGGTTGTAGTCGTTGTTGACGAGGGTCACACCGGCGGACACCGAGAAACTGTGGTGTGGTGCTGCGGGGCGAAAAACGCGCTGGATGTCGACCGTGCCGCGCCAGGCAGCACGCTGGTTCGCGCCGCCGTTGACCAAGCTGGTGGTCATGCGCAGTTGAGGGGTCAGGTAGAAATTGACAAAACCACCCAGTTCCAGATGCGGGTCTATACCTTGCATGCCGCTCAGGCGGGTGCTTCCCGGTGGTAGCGGCGGCACGCTACCCGGTAACAACCCCGTGGGTGGCGTGGTCACGCTGCCGGCGGTGTTGGTTAGATCAACCGGGTCCAGTCCCGTGCGCGTTCCCGCCTCGGTGCGCCCGGTTTGCAGGCTCAGCAGCGGGCCATACTCCAGCCGGGGTTGGTCTGACACGTGCCAACCCACGGTACTTCCAGCAATGAACACACCGTTGCTCCAGTCAATCTGCACGGCAGGCACGGCATCGGTGCGTTGATCGTTGGCACCCTCATAGACCGGGCGGGAGCTGATGCCAATCCCCACATAGGCATCGCGGCTACCGTCAGGCATCAAGTTGCTGCTGGGGGTCTGTGCGGCCAATGCGCTGCAGGCAAGGCTCAGGCAAAGGGAAATGGATTGTTTCATGTGGGTGGGACCTTAAGCCAATATCGGAGCATTGTCCGCGTTGGCGCAACCGCTATTTTCATTTCTGAGGATGCTGCAATTGTCTGGAAAGTGTCGCTGATGTGTACAAGCCCTGCCAGAGCAGGTGCTGTGAACCGCCTGCGCTGCCTACAATTCCGAACCAAGGAGATGGCGCATGCATCAAGTGCTTTTGGTAGAGGACGACGCGCGACTCGCTTCGCTGGTCAGCGAGTACTTGCGCGCATACGAATTCACCGTCGATGTCGTGACGCGGGGAGATACCGCGCTGGCGCACTTCAACGCCACCTCACCCGACATGGTGGTTTTGGATTTGACCCTGCCCGGGCTGGACGGTCTGGTGGTGTGCCGCCAGATCCGCGAAATGAGCAGGGTTCCGATTTTGATATTGACAGCGCGCGAGGACGCGTTTGATGAAGTCTCTGCCCTGGAGCAGGGTGCGGACGACTTCGTGAACAAACCCATTCAACCCCGCGTGCTGCTGGCCCGCCTGCGGGCCTTGGCGCGGCGCGGGGCTTTGGATACAACGCACCCCTCGGGTGACTTGACGATTGGCAGCTTGCGCATCTCCAAGGAAAACTACACCGTGTATTGGCGCGGCGCGCCAGTGTTGCTCAACCACCCGGAGTTCAAGGTATTGCTGGTGTTGGCCGAATCGGCGGGCAAGGTGCAATCCCGCAACGACATCTATACCAAAGTTCGGGGGCTGGAGTTAGCGGGGCTGGACCGCAGCATCGACAACTGCGTCTCACGGCTGCGCCGCAAGTTTGACGACAGCGCGGGTGACAAGATCAAAACCGTGTGGGGCGAGGGCTACTTGCTGAGCCCATCAGCCTGGGTTGGGTGAATGACCCGGATTTTTCTTCGCTTCGTGCTGCTGGTCCTGTTGTCGGTCAGCCTGGCAACGCTGGGCATCTATGCCACCTTTCGCCACCTCTATGGGGACCCGCTGGAAGAAGTTGCTCGCCAGCAGAGCGCTGGCCAGCTGTTCTTGCTGGAGCAGTACATTGACCAGGCCCCGAACGACGAGTGGCTCAAACGCCTCAACAAGGTGCGCGAGGTGTCCGAAGTCGGGTGGGACATCGTTGCGCTGCAAGTGGTCCAGAAGACACTGACCCCGGCCCAGCAGGAGTTGCTCACGCGCGGCGGCGTGGTCGTGAACGTGGCACAGCGCAGCCTGTACCGCCGGGTAGACCTTGGCGGCGCACGCTACATCGACAGTGACCAGGACGTACTTCACCTGCACAACCTGCCCATTGATGTCGGTCGCGCGCTGTGGCAGGAGGTGATTCGGTTTGCCTTGCTCGCCTTGTTTCTGCTGGTGCCGATGGCCTGGTGGTCCCGCACCCATTGGCAGGGTTTGCGTGATTTGTCCGAGGTGGCCCAGCGGTTCGGGCGTGGCAACTTTGATGCACGGGCAACGACCAGCCCACGCGCCGCGGTCTATCCGCTTGCAGAGCGCCTGAACCAGATGTCTGAGCGCATCCAGCAATTGATGGAAGCGCAACGCAGCCTGCTGCGCTCGGTGTCGCATGAATTGCGCACGCCCATTGCCCGTTTGGGTTTTGGACTGGAGTTGCTACGCAATGCGGCCAACCCGCAGGATCAGGAGCGGCGTTTGCTTGCGCTGGAGGAAGACATTGCCGAGCTCAACGCGCTGGTCACCGAATTGCTTCACCTCACCCAACTGGACGCACCACAAAGTTTGACCTTTGCACCGTTTGGAGTGGAAGAACTGCTGCGCAACTGCGCCGCCAGAGCAGGGCAAAGAACGGGTTGCCCTCCACTGCAGGTAGGGGTCCCCGAAGGGCTGGGACGTGTTGTGGGCGATGCCCGACTGCTGGCACGTGCGGTCGACAACCTGCTAAGCAACGCCTGCAAATACGCCACCACGCAGGTCGTGCTGTCGGCTTGGCGCGATGCGGCGGGAAACCTCGCCATTGCGGTGGATGACGATGGCCCAGGCATCCCGGAAGACGCACGTCAGCGCATCTTCGAAGCGTTTGTTCGCCTGGAGCGCGAGCCAGACCATGCCACCACCGGTTTTGGCCTGGGCCTGACCATTGCGCACAAGGCGGTTAGCTTGCACGGTGGCACGGTGACGGTGCAGGTGTCAGCGCTGGGTGGAGCACGATTGACCATTCTGTTATTGGCAGGCGAAGCAAGCGAGCGGCAACTGCCGCCGCACTAGCGTGTCACGACCACTTCGAGCGGCAAGGCGCTTTGGGGTACGGCAATCAACCAGGACGGGAACACCACCATGGCGATACAAGCCAAATAGGGCGGGGCGGGCGTGACCGTGATGCGGGCCATCAGCTTGCCCCCGACGGGCCTCACGTCCACCAGCGAGACCCGGTCGCATGCCCCCTGGCCTGGCAGCACGATAGACACCACCATGTGCCTGGAGAAGTCCACGGTCATCGACGGATCACTGCCGTTGTCAGGCAGTCCGTGCGCTTTCGTCCAGGCTGCCCAAGCCTGCTGGTCACGAATGACCGTCTGTTCCTCCGCGTTGAAGCCCATCACCGGATTGAGCAGCAAGTTCTGGTAGGTGCCCACTGCGATTTCGGCGGTGGCGCTGAATTCCGGAAAGTCATCGCGGGTGACTTTTACGTGGTAGGTGCCGTAGGTGGCGGGCGCAGTGTAGGTGCCGCTTGTGGTGATGCTGCCCCCGTCAGCTTCGACAACGCTCCACGTCACCGGCTGGCGGATGTAATTGGTGTCTGGCGGGTAGTTGATCACGGCGGAAAACGTATGGCTTTGTCCCGGCATGAGGTGAATGCTGCGCGTGGCTATCTCCAGTTGCGGCACAAACTGAGGTAGCGCTGAGACCGTTACCGTGGTCGTGGCGCTCACGTTGTTGAAGTCATCCCGCGTGGCCAGGATGCGATAGGTTCCCGGTTTTCCCGGTGCGGTGTAGGTGGCGCCGTTGGGGCCAGCAAGCACAGTGCCACCATCGGCTTCCAGCACGCTCCACGAAACAGGCGGCACATCAAAGTACTGGCTATTGGCGTAGTTGAGGTCTGCCCGTACAAACACCGACTGACCGACGCCCAGGGTGAGCGCAGCCGGGTTGAGCGTGAGTCGGGGTTTGAAAGGGAATGGGTCTGGCAGCGGCCGCCCAGAGGCCAAGAGGGAAACCCACTCGCTGAATGTGGCGCTGCTGACGCGCGCGGTCAGCACATCCAGAAGTTTGTCATAGGCGTCATTCGTTGGTTTGCCCGGTGTTGCAGCCTTGAAGGGCGTGGCGATAAAGTCACTGACAACCCCCGTGGCGACCGTGCCGTTGACGAAGGCGCTGACTTCGGCTTGCGCGTTGACCAGGAGTTGTGCACTGAGCGCTCGGGCCGCTGCTGCATCAAAACCATCAAAGTAGGCCCGCGTGCTGCCTTTTTGCGTGGCGCGTGCAACCAGCAATTCAGTCAACGGGGTGAGGTTCGCCGTGGCTTCCAGGCCCGCCCCCATGGCCAGCGAGTGCAGGGCGGCGCCATCGGTGCCAAAGCTGACGCGCAGAGCGCAAGGCAGGCTGCCACCGGCCACGGTCAGCCGGTAGCTGCCATCCGCCAAGGTGGTGGTGATTCCATTGCCACCCATGCATTTGGCCTGCACACTGGCGTCGGCAATGGCCAAGCCGGTGGCCGCTGTGCCACTCAAAGTGAGGGTAGGCGCTGGTGCCGAGACGCCGCTGGAGCCACCGCCACAGGCTGCCAACAGAAGCGCCCCTGCAAGCAGGGATAGTTGGGTGGTGATGCGCGTGGTTGATTTCATGGCTTTCTCGATGCGTGTTGCTATCAGCCTATAGTAGAAACTTGCAGCGGCTTTGTCTGCACTGCGATGTCCTTGAATTGTCATGAATGTGTACTGGCGCATCCCTTTCAGGCGACACATAACGCGACCCGCGAACAGGCTCAATCGTGAGGCTTCTTAAAAAGTCAGCGACGGATCCAGGCAGTATTTGCGGACTAACCCCGCTTGGTGGCGATCAGCGGTTTGACTTGTGGTGCCCGCACGGTCGGGCGATCGGGTTCCGCCTGTGCGAGCGGTTGCACTTCGCGCAGTGTGGCAAGGCAGCGCCGGGTCAAATCCTGGTAAGTCTCGGTGCCGGTCAACTTCCACGCGATCTCTTCGGCGCGCAGTTCCCGGATCAACTTCGCAGGCACCCCGGCCACCAGCGTCTGCGCTGCCACCCGCATGCCAGCGGGCACAAACGCGCAGGCCGCAACGATGGCACGTTCGCCCACCTCGGCCTCGTCCATTACCACCGCATTCATGCCCACCAGCGCATCGCGGCGCACGGTGCAACTGTGCAGTACTGCGCCGTGGCCGATGTGGCCGTTCTCTTCCACCAGCGTGTCCTGCTGCGGAAAGCCATGCATGACACAGTTGTCCTGCACATTGGCCCCCGCCAGCAACACGATGCGACCGAAGTCACCCCGCAGGCTGGCGTTGGGACCCACGTAGCAATCCGGCCCGATGTGGACATCACCAATTAGCACCGCAGTGGGATGCACATAGGCGCTGGGGTGCACTACCGGGATGACCCCTTCAATGGAATAACAAGGCATGAATGGTCAGGTGCGCTTGGCAACCAGGGTCAGAATGTCGTAGCTGGCCACCAGCTCGCCGAGCTGGTTGGTCACTTCGACGTCCCACGCGACCACACCCTGACCGACACCGTTGGCGTCTTTTTTGTTGCGGTCTATTTTGCGTTTGGCAGTCAAACGGGCCTGGATGGTGTCGCCAATGCCCACTGGTTTGACAAAGCGCAGCGTGTCCAGCCCGTAGTTGGCCAGCACCGGGCCGGGTGCCGGGGATACAAATAAACCCGCTGCAGCCGAAAGCACGAAATAGCCGTGCGCAATGCGTTTGCCAAAGGGTGACTGCTTGGCCGCCTCTTCGTCAAAGTGCATGTAGAAATAGTCACCCGAAATGCCACCAAAGGCGACGATGTCGGCCTCGCCCACGGTGCGCCGGTGGGTCAGTAGCGAGTCGCCAATCTGCAGGTCTTCAAAGTAACTGCGGAAGGGGTGAATGGCCGTGTTGTTGACCTTGGCACCACGCACATGTTCGCCGGTCACTGCCGACAGCATGGTGGGTGAACCCTGCACCGCTGCGCGTTGCAGGTAGTGCTTGACGGCACGCAGGCCGCCCAGCTCTTCACCACCCCCTGCGCGACCCGGGCCGCCGTGTTTGAGCGTGGGCAGCGGCGAGCCGTGGCCAGTGGATTCCACTGCCGCCTCGCGGTCCAGAATGTGCAGTCGTCCGTGCCATGCGGCCATTGCCGGAATCGCTTTGGCGGCTACGGCCGTGTCGTGCGTTACCAGCGTGGCCACCAGACTGCCCTGCCCCCGCGCGGCCAGAACCAGTGCTTCGTCAAAGTCTTCGTAGCCCATGACGGTGCTGACGGGGCCGAATGCCTCGACGGTGTGCACCGAGTCCACATCCATGGGCTTGCGGCAGGCCAGCAAGGTCGGCGCGCAGAAGGCGCCCTGTGCCGTGCCTTCACCCATCCAGTCGTCCTTGCCGCTGTAGACCAGTTCGGCATCTTGTCGCAATAGCGCTATACGTTCGGCCACATCGGCCTGTTGCGCGTGCGAAGCCAGCGGCCCCATGCGCACCCGCTCATCAGCCGGGTCACCCACCGTGGTCTTGGCCAGGCGTGCGGCCAGTTGCTCGCACACCGCATCCAGGTGTTTGGCGGGCACGATGGCGCGGCGGATGGCGGTGCACTTCTGCCCGGCCTTGACGGTCATCTCGCGTGCCACTTCTTTCACAAACAAGGCAAACTCTTCATCATCGGGGGTGACGTCAGGCCCCAGGATGGCACAGTTCAGTGAATCTGCTTCGGCGTTGAAAGGGACCGAGTTGGCGATCAGATTGGGGTGTACCCGCAAGCGTGATGCAGTATCTGCCGAGCCGGTGAAAGTGACCACATCGGCGCCGTTGAGCCGGTCCAAGAGGTCACCCGTTCCTCCAATCACCAGTTGCAGGCTGCCCTCCGGCAGGATGCCCGACTGCACGATCAGGCGCATGGCTGCTTCGGTCAGGTAGCTGGTGGCCGATGCCGGTTTTCCGATGCAGGGCATGCCCGCCAGAAAGCTGGGTGCAAACTTTTCCAGAAGGCCCCACACCGGGAAGTTGAAGGCATTGATATGCACTGCCACACCACCGCGCGGCACCAGCACATGGGTGCCGGCGAAGCCACCCTTTTTGCCCAGCGGGAAAGCCGGGCCTTCATGCACCAGATTGCCCGAGGGCAACTCGTTGCTGCCGATGCTGGCATAGGCATAGAGCGTGCCTGCTCCGCCGTCAATATCGATCCAGCTGTCCACCTTGGTGGCCCCGGTGTGGGCAGAAACGGCGTAAAGCTGCTCCTTGTGCTCCATCAGGTACTTGGCCAGTGCCTTTAGGCGCAGCGCACGTTCCTGAAAGTCCATGGCGAGTAATGCCGGCAGGCCCTTGCGGCGGGCGTGCTCCACTGCTTCAGCAAAGTCCAGGCTTTCGGCATGGGTGTGTGCAATGGTCTTGCCATTGACGGCGCTGCGCAGCGCGGACGCAGCTTGGGCGCCCTGCCAACGGCCGCCGATATAACTTTGAAGTGTCTGGGTCATGGTTTTTCTATTCAGGATTGGGGCTTAACGTTCGTCAAAACTCACGGTCACGGCTTCGCTGGTCG
>CAJAVE010000349.1 GCA_903945325.1 uncultured beta proteobacterium
CAGCACCAGGCCTTCGACGGCCTTGTCCAGGAAGGCATCGTCCTTGTCCATGATGTCGGCGAAAAACACGTTCGGGCTCTTGCCACCCAGTTCCAGCGTGGCCGGAATCAGGTTGTTGGCGGCAGCTTGCGCAATCACGCGACCGGTGGTGGTGGAGCCAGTGAAGGCGATCTTGGCGATGCGCTTGCTGGTGGCCAATGGCATACCGGCTTCGCGGCCATAGCCGTTGACGATGTTGAGCACGCCCGCGGGCAGGATGTCGGCAATCAGCTCGGCCAGAATCAAAATGCTGATGGGAGTGGACTCGGCGGGCTTCAAGACCACGCAGTTACCCGCGCCAATAGCCGGGGCCAGTTTCCAGGCTGCCATCAGGATGGGGAAGTTCCAGGGAATGATCTGCCCGACCACGCCCAAAGGTTCCTGGATATGGTAGGCCACGGTGTTCTCGTCGATGTTGGAGAGAGCGCCTTCTTGCGCACGCACGCAGCCCGCAAAATAGCGGAAGTGGTCCACCGTCAAGGGAATGTCGGCGTTCAATGTTTCGCGGATGGCCTTGCCGTTGTCCACGGTTTCGGCGTAGGCCAGCAGCTCCAGGTTTTGCTCGATGCGGTCGGCAATCTTCAGCAGGAGGTTAGAGCGCGTGGCGGCGTCGGTCTTGCCCCATGCGTCTGCTGCAGCATGGGCGGCATCCAGTGCCAGTTCGACGTCTTCAGCGGTGGAGCGTGCGGCCTGGGTGTAGACCTTGCCGCTGATGGGGGTGATGACGTCAAAGTACTGGCCCTTGACGGGCGGAACGAACTTGCCACCGATAAAGTTGTTGTACTGCGCCTTGTAGGCAATCTTGGCACCGGCGGCGCCGGGGGCTGCATAAATCATGGGTTGTCTCCTGCTGGTTGATTAGGTATGTCGATCCCACACGCACACCCCGTGCGGCGGTTTCGTGGGCTACTGTTTGCACGGGTTGTGCCAGGGCGTCACTTGCGCCAGAAATCGGGGCAAACCGGGCCAATCCGGGCTTTGCCCGGAGCGCGCACCCCACCGGACTGTGCCAACGGCACGCCGCCATGGCACACCCTGTGTCAAAACGGAACAGGTCACCGCACAATCTGGCTGAAATAGCAAACCGCGCTGGCGCACAATTCAGCTTGTGCCGCTATCGCCGTAGCCGCACAGCAGGAGACGGCACACCCGTCCCGCTACCCAACAGGAGACAACGGCCATGACCACACCCGTACTACAGGACCGCTCGGTGCCCGCGCGCCTGCGCGAGGCACGCCGCCAGTTGGTCAGCAACGGGCACCTGCCGGCTGACCTGATCCAGAGTGACCTGGCGCGCTCTTGGGAGCGCAGCTGGCAAGCCGGCCTGCAACCCATGGGCCGCATGCCCGGTGCGCCCAACGCGTCAGGGGCGCAACTGGCGCGCGAGCTGGAACGCCAGCGCGAGCTGGTAGCCCACGCCCGCCCGGTGATGGAGTTTTTGCATGAGCAAACCCGCGACTCCGATAGCATGAGCATCCTGGCAGGCCCCGACGGCATGCTGCTGCACACGCTGGGCGACCCGCAATTTATTGGCCGCGCCGAGCGTGTGGCGCTGCGCCTGGGTGCCATCTGGCAAGAGCAGTTTCGGGGCACCAACGCCATTGGCACGGCACTGGCTGATGCACGTGCTGTGGTGGTGCATGCGGAAGAGCACTATCTGGAACGCAATGGCTTTTTGACCTGCGCAGCGGTCCCCATCCACGACCCCAAGGGCCGCATCCTGGGTGCGCTCGATGTGTCGGGTGACCACAGGGGCTACCACCGCCACACGCTGGGCCTGGTGCGCTCGGCCGCCCGCATGATCGAGCACCGTCTGTTCGACACGCGCCACGATCCGCGCCAGTGGAGCGGCCTGCGCCTGCGCTTTCACATACAGCCTGAAGGCATAGGTACGGTTGCCGAAGGTCTGCTGGCCGTTACGGAAGACGGGCAATTGGCCGGGGCCAACGCGGCCGCGCTGGAATTGTTGAACCTGGACTGGCAGCGCCTGACGCACACGCGGGTAGACGCCGTGCTGGCCGAATCCCTAAGCCAATTGATGGACTGGGGGCAGCGACCGTCGTCCACCCCGCATGTAGTGCACACCCGGGCTGGCCGCGCAGTATGGGTTCGGGTGGAAGCCGGTCGCCTGCCGCACGCGATGCGCCACGGCGCGGTGACCGACATTCGGGACACCGTGGCCGAGGCGCAACCTGCCGACGCACTGGCCGTACTGGACACCGGAGATGCGGTTTTTAAGGCGGCAATCGCCCGCGCCCGCAAGTTGATGGGCAAGCCGATTGCCATTTTGTTGCAGGGTGAGTCCGGCGTCGGCAAGGAAGTGTTTGCCCGAGCCGCCCACCGCAGTGGCCCACGCGGCGAGCAGCCCTTTGTGGCAGTGAACTGTGCCGCCCTGCCCGAGAACCTGATTGAGGCCGAGCTGTTTGGCTACCAGGGCGGTGCCTTCACCGGCGCGAGGCGCGAGGGTGCGCCCGGGCGCATCCGCGAGGCGCATGGCGGCACCCTCTTTCTGGACGAAATTGGCGACATGCCCCTGCTTCTGCAGGCGCGGCTGCTGCGGGTGTTGCAGGAGCGCGTGGTGGTGCCGCTGGGCGGCGGCAAGCCGGTGGCGGTGGACTTCTGCCTGGTGTGCGCCACCCACCGCGACCTGCCTTCCGAGATGCAAGCCGGGCGCTTTCGCGAAGACCTCTACTACCGCCTCAATGGTCTGACACTGCGCCTGCCGCCACTGCGTGAGCGCACCGACCTGAACCAGTTGTTGCAGCGCGAACTGCAAAGCCTGATGCCCGAGCGCGCGATGTCAGTGTCGCCCGATGTGATGAAAGCCATGCAGGGCTACCGCTGGCCGGGTAACGTGCGCCAGTTGTTCAACGCCCTGCGCACCGCCTGTGCGCTGGTCGAGACGGATGACGATGTGATCAGTTGGGAGCACTTGCCCGACGACTTGCTGCTGGCGCTGAAACCACACGCCGCTGCTCCGCATTCGCAGGGCCACGACAGTGCCGTGAACGCACCCTCGGATTTGCGCACCCTGTCTCGCCAGACCATTGAGCGCACGGTGGCCGAGTGCCAAGGCAACCTCTCCGAGGCCGCACGGGCGCTGGGCATCAGCCGCAACACGCTGTACCGGCGTCGGAGCGCCTGATCATTCAGCTCAAGCGCCCCGCACTGCGTCAATGCCAAGCGCACTGGCATCCAGAGCGCCGTGGCCCTGGGCAATGAGCTGGTCCATGCGTGCCGCAATAGCGGGCAGCGCGGCCAGTGACCGGCCCCCCGCCGTCTCCAGCATCAGGCGCACATCCTTGCGCGCCATGGTCAGCTCGAAACTGGCTGCGAAATTGCCTTTTGCCATGTTGCCGCCACGCCCGGCCACCATGGCGTTGAGGTCCAGCATACCCAGCAGTTTGACGGCACTTTGAGGGTCCACGCCGCTGGCTTGGGCCATGGTCAGAATGTCGGCCATCAACGCCGAGACACCAATGATCATGGCGTTGCCAAACAGCTTGTTGACGGCCGCCAGGTCGGCCCGCTCGCCCATGTATTCCAGCCGCGTGGTCATGGCAGCCAGCTCAGCCTGCACGCGCTCAAACAATGCGCGCGGCCCAGCCACCATCATGGAGCCCTGGGCGCTGCGTGCAGCCGGTGGCCCCATGAAGACAGGGCAATGCAGGTAGGCAATGCCTTGCGCGGCCAGCCGCGCGGCGCGTGCGGCCGTCAGTTCGGGCAATGTTGTCGTGTGGTCGATCAGGATGGCATCGGACGCCAGCTTGGGTAATGCGGCTGCGATGACGTCGTCCACCACCGCATCGTCTTTCAGCACCAAATGGACCCTTGTTGCGCCCTGCACGGCGTCTGCGGGTGTCGCCGCAGCCTTGACACCAAACGGCACCAGCGCCAATGCTTTGTCGGGCGAGCGGTTCCATGCCGAAACGGTATCGCCACGCTGGGCCGCTGCTTCTGCGAATGCAGCACCCAGCAGGCCGGTACCCAAAAATGCGATGGTTGCCATGGTGTTCAGGTTCTCCGAGCTATTTGCTGCCAAAACTCTCGGGCATTTGCACCGCAACCACCTCGCCGCGCGCCGTGGCCACGCCTTGTGCAAACACCGTGGTCTCCACAATCACCTTGCGGCCCCGGATTTCCTTCACGCGGCCACGCAGCTCCAGTGCGCCGTCAATCGGTGTGGGCTTGAGGTAGTCCACATGCAGGGAGCCAGTCACAAAGCGAAATGGTGGCAGCGTGTCCATCTCGCGGCCTTCGGCGCGGTACATCGCAGCCGCCGCCGTGCCCGTGCTGTGGCAATCGATCAGCGAGGCAATCAGGCCGCCGTAGGCATAGCCCGGAATTGCGGTGTGGTAGGGCTCGGGTGTGAAACGGGTGACCGACTCTTCGCCTTCCCAGTGTGTCTTGATCTGGTGGCCGTGCTGGTTTTGGGAACCACATCCGTAGCACTGTGCCACGTTGTCGGGGTAGTAGTCTTGGAATGCTTTCATGGCGCCTCGCAAATAACTGTGATTGTGGCATTGCGCCGGCACCCGCTAGCGGCTAGCGGTGTCGGCATTCGGAAAGAATAACTGCTCGCCACCAATCTTGTAGCTGGCTATCACTGCCTGCCCCGGTGCAGACACGACCCAATCGACAAACTTTTGGCCATCCGCCACTTTGACATGCGGGTGCTTGGCCGGGTTGACCAACATCACACCATACTGGTTGAACAGCCTGGTGTCGCCTTCCACCAGCACCTTCAGATCGCCCCGGTTCTTGAAGCTGAGCCAGGTGCCACGGTCAGCCATCACATAGGCACCGGTGCCAGAAGCCATATTGAGCGCGGGGCCCATGCCGCAGCCGCATTCTTTGTAGCCGCTGCCTTTGGTGTCCGTCAGGCCGGCCAGTTTCCAGAAGCGCAGCTCGGCGGCGTGGGTGCCGCTCTTGTCACCGCGCGAGATGAAGCTGGCGTGGGCTACCGACAACTTTTTGAGCGCCTCCACCACGTCTTTGCCCTGTACCTTCGCCGGGTCAGCCGCAGGGCCTACCAAGACAAAGTCGTTGTACATGACCGCAAAGCGTTTGACCGCAAAGCCGTCAGCCACAATCTTTTCTTCGGCTACCTGGTCGTGCACAAACAGCACGTCGGCGTCGCCCCTGCGGCCCATGTCGAGCGCCTGACCGGTACCCAGCGCCACCACCTTCACGTCAATGCCACTGGCCTTTTTGAACTCGGGCAGCAGGTGCGCAAACAGGCCCGACTGCTCGGTGGAAGTGGTTGAGGCCACCACAATACCCTGCGCCTGGGCCGCAAAAGACGCTACTAATATGATAGCTGCTTGCGCATATTTCACGGTGGCTAGAGGCCTAAAAGACTTAAAACAATTCATGCTGACTCTCCTTTGACAAACAAATGGGCCGCCGGGTACTGCTGTTGCAGCAACGGCCCGCTAAAAAAATCTTCCACTGGCAAATCCGCCAGCGCACGCCCCTGCTCCAGGTATATGACGCGACTGGCAAGGCGCTTGACCTGGCCCAGGTTGTGGCTGGCAAAGACCAGGGTCATCGACTGGCTCTGGTGGGCAAACTCGTGGATCAGCGCTTCCACCTCACGTTTGGCATGGGGGTCCAGGCTGGCGGTGGGCTCATCCAGCAACAAAACCTGGGGCGATAGCGCCCAGGCCCGCGCCAGGGCCACGCGTTGCTGCTGCCCTCCCGACAAGGTGCGCGCGTTGCGGTGCGCCAAGTCGGTCAGACCGACACGCGCCAAAGCGGCATAGGCCCGCAAGGTGGCGTCCCGCCAGGGTGTGCCACGCAGCCACAGCCCCAGGGCGATATTGCCTCGCACAGACAGACGCATCAGGTGCGGCCGCTGGAACAGCATGGCATGCGCCCGGTTGGTGTCACGCACCACCTGACCCGACGTGTGCGTTGCCAGCCCATGCAGCAGACGCAGCAGCGTGCTCTTGCCGCTGCCATTCGCCCCCACCAGGGCAATGCGTTCGCCGGGCCGCACCGTCAGGCTCACCTCACGCAGCGCAGACACGCCAGCAGAGGCCCGGCCGTAGTGAACGCCCGCAGACACCAGATCAAACACCGGCTTCACGCAGCACCACCCACCGTTGCTACGGACAGGCTGCCGCCCTCCGCCTGCTCGCGCCAGTGGCGCACACCCGTGATCAGACCATTGAGCAACAACACCACACCCAGCAGCACCAGGCCCAGGCCAAGAGCCAGCGGCAGATCGCCCTTGCTGGTTTCCAGCGCGATGGCGGTGGTCATGACCCGGGTAAAACCATCGATGTTGCCGCCCACAATCATGACCGCGCCCACTTCAGAAATGGCGCGGCCAAACGACGCAATCACCACCGTGAGTAACGCATAGCGCTCGTCCCAGGCCAGCAAAAGGCTGCGCAACAGTGGGCGTGCACCCAGGGAGCGGAGTTGCTCGCCGTGGGTGTTTTCTGCATCCTCCACGGCTTGGCGGGTCAGTGCGGTGACCACGGGCAGCACCAGCAGCGCCTGAGCCAGCACCATCGCCTTAAAAGAAAAGAGCCAACCCAAAAACCCAAGCGGCCCCGAGCGCGACAACACCAGGTACACCACCAGCCCCACCACCACTGAGGGCACAGCCAGAGCCGTATTGAGCAGCGCCAGCACTGCCGAACGACCAGCAAAGCGTGCGACACCCAGCCAGGCACCCAGCGGCAGGCCGACAGCGCAGGCAATGGCACATGCGGTAGCGCTGATGGACAAGGATCGCCCCACGATGGCCAGCAGGCCAGGGTCCAGTGAAACGATGAGTTGCAGCGCGGTCGATGCGCTGTCCGTGAGAGTGGTCATGGGTCTATGTGTGGGTTGCGGTATCGTAGCCACCGACACAATCTCCAGCGATATGAAACGCCATGCATAGGCTCCAGTTCCACTACACCCTTTCCCGCGACAGCAGCCCGGCGCTGGTGCGCAATCCGCTGATGGATTTGCTGCAGGCGGTTTCCAGCGCCGGGTCGATCTCGGCCGGTGCACGGGCACTTGGTTTGAGCTACCGCCATGTATGGGGCGAACTCAAGCGCTGGGAGCAAGAGCTGGGCAACGAATTGGTGGTGTGGGAAAAAGGCCAATCGGCCCGCCTGACCGAGTTTGGCGCCAAGCTGATGTGGGCCGAACGCCAGGCCCAGGCCCGATTGGCCCCCCAGATTGAAGCACTGCGTGGCGACCTGGAACGTGCCTTTGCCGTCGCGTTTGACGCCGACGCCCATGTGGTCACGCTCTACGCCAGCCACGACGACGCACTCGCCGCTCTGCGCGAACACGCGCTGGAACCCGCGCAACTGCACGTGGATATCCGCTACTGCGGTAGCGTGGACGCTATTCGCGGGCTAAACGAAGGACGTTGTGTGATGGCCGGCTTTCACACCCTGCAGCACCCGGCGCCGGGCTCTCTGGCCGAGCGCGTGTACAAGCCGCTGCTGCAACCCGGCCTGCACAAGATCATTGGTTTTGCAGAGCGTACCCAGGGGCTGATGGTGGCGGCTGGCAATCCGCTGAACTTACGGACATTGCACGACGTGCAACAGCGCAAGGCCCGCTTCATCAACCGTGCGCTGGGCACTGGCACGCGGGTGGTGTTTGAAGAGCTGATGGCGCAACAGGGTCTGGCTGCGTCCGACATCACGGGCTTTGAGTTGACTGAACCCTCACACACCGCGGCGGCCCATGCCATTGCGTCGGGTGCAGCGGATGTCGGGCTGGGCATTGAGGTGGCCGCGCGCGCACAGGGGCTGGACTTTGTGCCGCTGGTGCAGGAGAACTACCATTTGGTGTGCCTGAAGTCGGCACTGGATGACGCCCCCATCGCCGCCCTGCGCGCGGTGCTGCAAAGTGCCGAGTGGCAGAAGCAACTGGGCGGTCTGGCGGGCTACACGCCGGCACGCTGCGGCGACGTGCTGTCTTTGCGCGAGGTGCTGCCGTGGTGGAGTTTTCCGCGCCAAAAACAGCGCTCGGCATCACAGGTAGCGTAGCGCGACGACATAAGCACAAGCCCTTGTAGATACTGTACTCGCAGCTGCATATACATATACTCGGTAGCACATTTCGCTATTGAAAGACGCCTCACAGAAACGCACTTGAACCGCAATCAGTACGTTAGCGTTCAATACCAAATTCATGCCGCCTCAAATGGAAATTATTGAAAAAGTTCGCTTTGAAGTTGTTATTCATTCCTGGTTGAAGGATGAATGGTTTGACTCTGCTTTTGATATTTACAGAAAAAACGCAAGTTTAATTAGCAATCCTGATTTCTCAAACAAAATAGAAAATCAAAAAAGATTAAAAATACTTCTACACAAAAGATTCAAAATGTACAGCTCTATATTAGAAAATGCAGAGTGGTTCAAAGTAAAGTTGACAAAAATCAATGAAAATAAAATTTATTACTGCTGCTCTTCAGAGTGGGTCTGTTTTTCGAACAAGACAATGCAACCAAAGGGCGCGCATTCAAATGTTTTCCCAACTTCAAAAGTTGATATCAGTCGAGCAAACAAGATTAAGGAAATCTACAATGCTACGCGGGACTCACCTCACTGCAATGGAATTATTCTTGTTGGTTTGAATTTTGATTCGGTTTTCACACTAATCGAGGGGAATCACAGATTTACTGCCACTTCTTACAATCTGAGATATAAAGAGAATGATACTGTTTCATCGGAGTTTGCCTATTTAGGATTGAGCCCGGAAATGAACAGCTACCACTATCACATAGGAAGATTAAATCCGCATTTATAAAACACAAAAAAAAGATCCGCGGGCTATCGGTCAAGAGCGTTGATTTCTCTATTGAAATTAATTGCTTGCGCGTTTAACCATCGAACTCGGATGCGTAATTTTTTTCCAGGGATTGCTGGAGGGCGGACTCACGGGATATTGCAAAAATATTTGAGGATCTGGACGGAGGTATTAGTCGAATGCTTCGGGGTCACGGACTCGGGAGTTATTCCAGCCTCACGGCTTGACCATCGGCCAGGCGCGACGCGCCCATTCGCTCATGCCACCCTCCACAAACCGCACGTTGGTGTAGCCTCGATCGCGCAAGTATCGCCATGTGGCACCGGACCGGTTTTGGGTGTTGCAGATTAGCAAGACAGGTTGCCTGGGATCGCTGGGAATTTCGCTCATGCGCGCCCCCAACTGACGCATAGGCAGCAACTGAACACCAGGCGCCACACCCATCGCATGTTCGTGAGGCTCGCGAATGTCAATAACGACCGACCTGCCAGTCTGCAGCTCCTGGCGCGCTACATCCAGCGAAACCGACTCTGCATCGATGCGGGCCTGCGCATGGGCAGTACCCACAGCACCAAAGGTCGACGTCGCCAGCATCGACAAAATCAAACGGCGATTCAACAAGAGATGTTTCATTTTGGAGCCATGTCTTCCCAAGCCTTGATGACTTCAGCGGTGTACATCAATGCAGGGCCACCGCCCATGTAAACGCAGACCGCCAGCATTTCTTCAAGCTCTGCGCGGGTGCACTGCAGTTTGTGCAACGCTTTGACGTGAAAGCCGATGCAGCCGGAGCAGTGTTGGGTGACACCGATGGCCAGGGCAATCAGTTCCTTGTGCTTGGCGCTGACCGCACCTTCCTTCATGGCGGCGCCAGCCAGTTGGCCAAAAGCCTGCATGGCTTCGGGTTGCGCTTTGCGCAGGGGAGCGAGGTTGGTGTTGATGTCTTTGATCAAGCCGACGTGGTCAAAAGTGCTCATGGGTGGTGCTTCCTGAAGTGGGTCAATGGGTTAAATATACCCCATGGGGTATACCCCTGGTTTGCGCTAGGTCAAGTATCCGACAGCGCTAGGTAGCCAATGCGTATTTTTACTCCCCTGAGTATTTTTTTTGATCCACATCAATACCGCTGCGGACCCGAAAGATCAGAATCCATCCATCAGCAGTTACGAATATTTGTAGCTGTTAATGTAAAGGTTGCACATGGCACACAAAATACACCGTGTAGCGCGAGTGGTCTTCCTGGCCAGCTGGCTCGGACTCAGCTTCGCAATGACCGCTTGGGCCGAAGCACCCAAAGCCGTCAAACACACCACCACGGCAGACCACTCCAAATTCAAGGAGCTGGACCAAAAGTTTGATTCCGGCCCCGAAGTGACCAAAGCCTGCCTGGCTTGCCACACCGAAGCGGCCAAGCAAATCCACAAAACCCAGCACTGGAAGTGGGAGTATGTCAACCCGAAGACTCAGCAGTTGCTGGGTAAAAAGCATATCGTCAACAACTTCTGCACATCGGTCAAATCGAATGAAGGTGGATGCAACACCTGCCACATCGGATATGGCTGGAAGGATGTGCAGACCGAGTTCAATGCGGAAGAGAACGTGGACTGCCTGTCCTGCCACGATGCTACGGGCAAGTACAAAAAGCCATCAGGCTTTGCGGGTCTTCCAGTCACCAAAGACACCGAATTTCCACCCGGCTCCGGCAAGATCATCCGCGGCATCAACCTGAGTGAGATTGCCAAGAAAGTCGGCCCCACCAAGCGCACCACCTGTGGCGCCTGCCACTTCAATGGCGGTGGCGGGGATGGCGTGAAACACGGCGACCTGGACAGTTCGCTCGAAGCCCCGAACAAAGAACTTGATGTGCATATGGATGTGGACGGCAACAACTTCAGCTGCGCCACCTGCCACAAGGCTGATGGCCACCAGGTCGCTGGAAGCCGCTACAACCCCACAGCCAAGGACAAGGACCCCGCTCATCTGCGGGGCAAGGCAGAAACCACCAACCCTGCTACTTGCCAGGCATGCCATGGCCAGGCTCCCCACAAGGAAGCCAAGATCAACACCCATACCAACAA